>NZ_JAPJDM010000030.1:0-92769 GCF_026242095.1 Streptomyces sp. NEAU-W12 | reverse complement strand
GCAATCTTGGTCGAGAACCCGTCTACCAGGAGCTTCGTCGTTCCACCGATCTGTCCGACACGCGGTCAGCACCGTCAGGCTGGAAAAGGCTCACTGACACACGCGGTCGCGTCGGCCAGGGAACACCAGGCACCGATGGGCAAGCGGCGTGTCAGGCAGACCTGCCTGACGAGGCGGCCCCGACGCTCCCTCGCTAGGCGGCCGCCTCCGGCGCCGCTCCACGCTCCAGGTAGGCAGTCGCCCCGTCGGCACGGGCCTCAATGCCCGCAATGATGCGGCGCACAAGGCGAGGGATCGTGAGGTCCGGCAGCTCTCGCGCGTCGTGGAAGGCATAACCGCGAAGCTCGTCTGCCTGAAGCTCGATGTGCCGGCACTCATCCGCAGTGAGGCGGCCCCCGTCGAAGAGGTAGAGCACCTTGTCACCCTCCCCCGGGTTCGGCGCCCAGTCCACGACGAGTAGGCGGCCGATCGCGGGCTTGATGCCGAGCTCCTCCCGGACCTCGCGTACGCAGGCTTGCAGGGGCGACTCCCCCGTCTCGACATACCCGCCGGGGATATCCCGGTAGTCCTTGTACGAGGGCTCGACGAGCAGGACCCGGTCGGCGTCGTCGAAGAACAGCGCGCCGGCGGCCATGCGCGGGTGGGCCATCTTCGCTTCGTGCTCGTTCTCGGTCACGGAACGGACTCTAACCGCCGACCACGCCGAGCCGACGAGCCAGGTCGGCCACCGGCAGGGACGGGCGGCCTCGGGTGCCGCGGATCCAGCCGATGACCAGTTCGCGGCTCAGGTAGTGGTGGCGTACCTGCTCGGGTGCGGCCCGCTCGGCGTCCAGCAGGGTGGCCAGCGCTTCGTCGGTCCGGTTCCAGGCGCTGAGCGCTCGGGCTACTTCCAGGCTGTGCCTCACGCGCCGTTCCACCGGCAGGCCGCTGGTGTCGATGCGCTGCCCGAGATCGGCCGCGATCTGGATGTCGCCGAGTTCTCCGGCAGTGGCGACGCAGTGGATGGCTACGTTGGTCGGGCCGAAGGCCGTCCAAAGGTGGTTCGCGTCGGCACCCAGTCGTCGTGCGACCTCATCCGCCTCGCGGAGGAAGGTCTGTGTGGTTGCCCGGTCCTCCGCTCGGGCGGCCGCCATGGCGCCGGCGAGGAAGAGCGTGCCGTAGACCGAGAGGTACTCGTCGTTCGCAGTGCCCAGGCCGGGCTGCATGACGGCCGCCGCGTCGTTCACCAGCTGGATCGCCGCGGTGAAGCGGCCAGTGGCCATCAGGCAGTGCGTGACCGCGCGGAAGAGCGAGCCCGTCACCGTGCTCTGGCCGCTCTGTTGCGCTGCCGCCAGGCCACGGTCGGCGGCGATCCACGCCAGTTCCGACTCCCCGACCTTGCCCAGCACCATGGCCGCACCGTGATAGGCCAATGCGAGTTCGGCATGGGCCTCCTCCCCTTCACGCCCTGAATACGAGCGGGAGGCCGCGAGGGCGTCGGCGAGGACGAGGGGAAGCCGTCGGGTCGCGAAGCCGTACTGAGACACCTGGTAGGCGTCGAGGACTTCCTTCACTGCGGCCCGCAAGCCCGCCAGGGTCGGCGGTTCGTCGTCGGGTGGGAGCCCCAGCAAGGGCGTGAGCTGCTTGTAGTCCATGAGCGCGTCACGCAGAGCGGGCACCGTACGGCGGCCGCTGTCACTCGACCACTCCAGGAGCGTCGGCTCGGCGAGGAGATCCCCGAGCGAGACGTCGAGAGCCTCGGCGAGTGAAGTGATCACCGAGAGGCGGTCGAGCTCGATCCGGTTGTTCTCCGCTTTGCTCAGCCAGTCCGTGGTGCGGCCGACGAGGCCGGCCAGGACCTCTTGGGAAAGTCCACGTCGGCGCCGGTACCAGGCCACGCGTTCGCCGATGGTCAGGTTCTCTGTCATCCCTCGCATGTCCTGAGCATCACCTCGTGGCCGGAATCGACCCCGGAAGGTTTTTCCGGGGTGCTGCGGGGCGCCGCGCCTACTGTCGCAGCAGACCGAGAAGGCCGCAGGGCGATGGGGGTAACTCCCGCCATTCCAACGGACTTTGGCGATCAGTTCTGCTTCTCGAACGGGACGGAGGTGTGTGGAGGATGCGCAGCACGAAGATGGCGGAGCCGTGGGTCGGACAAGGGCTGGGGCCGTTCGGCGTGGCAGTCCTCAAGCCGTACTCCAGAACGCGGTTCGCCACGGACGGCAGCTCTGTACTGAAGGTCTACGTCGGCATCGACCCCGAGGGCCGACGCCGACGGGAGGCCGCCACGGTCCAGCGTGCTCCGCTGCGCGGCATCTCGGTTCCGCCCGTCCTCGCGACGGGAGGCGACGAGGCCGGTTCCTGGACAGTGTTCCGGGCGGTGCACGGGACGCCGTGCTCGGTGGCCACCCGCAAGGCGACCGAGGACTACATCGGTCACGTCGTGGCGGTGAGCGGCATGCTTCACCGGCCCACTGCCGGCGCTACTCCTGGCCCCGGCTGGGCGGCACGGACTGGCAGCTCTGTTTCCGCGAGCCAGTTCCTGCTGGATCAGTTCTCGGCCCGCTGCCGGTGGATGCCTTGGTGGGCTGCGTTGCGGGAGGCCCTCCAAACGATCGACGCCCACCCAACTGTTCACCTGCATGGCGATCTCAAGCCCGAACACCTCTTCGTCGACGGAGGGTGCCTGCACGTCGTCGACTGGGAGGCGAGTGCCTGCGGCCCAGCCGTTCTCGACTACACCGACGTCGTCTTCCACCTCGTACGCGACCTGCTGTACGAGGACGTAGCGCCGGCGCGCATCCCGGTCGATCTCGAGGACCGGCTGCCGTTCTGCGGGCCGGTGCTCGCCTGGCGTCTGCTGCTCTGGCTCGATCGCCGGCGGACCCAGGACATCGACCTCGTCACCACCCAGGACATCGTCCGACTCGCTGCTGAAGAACAAGCCGTCTCCGCGTACAAGTCGCTCGCAGAGATCGTGGCGCACCTCCGCGCCGCCGGAGTCCCTCGCTGAATCTCGACCGCACCGCTCCTCCAGGCGTGCTGACGCCTGCGCTCATCCCCTTCTTCCCACCCCTGAACGGGAGTTCGTGATGCCTCGTACGAGCACGATCATCGGCAACAGCCACCTCGTCATCGACACCGCCATGGCCAGACCGGACGCGACGACCATCGTCGAGCGGAAGGGCCTCGGCCACCCGGACACCCTCGCCGATCACCTCGCCGAGCGGCTGTCCCGCGCCTACAGCCACCACACCGTCGCGCGCTTCGGCGCCGTACTGCACCACAACTTCGACAAGCTCGCTCTCCTCGGCGGTGCCAGCGAAGTCCGGTACGGGGCAGGCGAGATGACCGCCCCGGTCCGTGTCCTGGTCAACGGGCGTGCGGCGCCCATGTGCGGGGGCGAGACGATCCCGGTCAAGGAGATCGTCGAGGCCGAGGTGCGGGCGTTCTTCGCTGAGCGGCTGCCTGAGGTGTCGGACCACCTCGACATCGTCTTCAACATCACCAGTAACTCCAGCCCTGGGGCGGTCCTCACCGGCGACGGGGTTCCCGACCGCACGCGCTGGTTCAATCCCCGCTCTGTCGACGACCTGCGCGAGCGCCGGGTGCGGCTCTCGAACGACACGTCGCTGGGAACCGGGTGGGCTCCAGAGAACGCCTTTGAGACGTTTGTCCGCGACTTGGTGAACCACTTCTCCGGCGAGAGCGAGTTCACCCTCTCCCACGCGTGGTGCGGGTCCGACGTCAAGCTGATGGGCTTCTGGGACGGCGACGAGGCCGACATCGTCCTGTGCGTGCCGCAGAAGTCCCGGCACGTCGCCAGCCGGGCCGAGTACATCCGCAACAAGGAGACCGTCCTCGCCGAGTGCCACCGGCTGGCCGGCCTCCGGCTGCCGGGCGCCCAGGCGCGTTTCCGGCTCAACGCCCGCGACGTCCCGGAGAAGGACGAGCTGTACCTGACCTACACCGGAAGCTCGATCGAGTCGGGGGATGAGGGCGTCGTCGGGCGCGGCAACCGGGTCAACGGGCTGATCACGCCGCTGCGGCCGATGAACCTGGAGGGCGCCAACGGCAAGAACCCCGTCTACCACGTCGGCAAGCTCTACAACATCGCCGCGCAGCGCCTGGCCCACCGCCTGCACGAGACCACCGACGGGCACGCGGAAGTGCACCTGGTCAGCACCACCGGCCAGCGCCTCGACGAACCCTGGCGCATCCTCGTCCGCCTCTCCGCCCCGGACGCCGAGGTCGACAAGGTGCAGGCCCTCGTCGCGGAGGTACTGGGTGAGTTCCCGGCCCTGACCGATGAGCTCGTCTCGGACGGGATCGAGCTGAGCTGATGACGAAGCGGACGCTCGGCGAGATCCCCGCGGGGTGCAGGCAACGGCTGCTCGCGCACTACGGGCCTGCGGTCAAGCCGTGGCTCGACGCCGTCCCGAGTCTGCTGGCACGTGCGGCAGGGAGGTGGAAGCTGACGCTCGTGGCGTACCACGACGCCGGCCACGCCTCGGTGATCGCGACCGCGGCTCGTCCCGACGGGCGTCCGCTGCTCCTCAAAGCATGGGTTGATCCATCTCGTTTTCGCCACGAGGTGGAAGCGTTACGGCTCTGGGCCCGTGGCCCGACGGCGGAGGTCGTGGAGGCCGCGGACGACCTGGCCGTGGCCGCGCTCGAACTCATCGGCGGGCAACCCGGCGGCGCGGATCGGCCGCGGCGGGAGTTGCAGATGGTGGCGGCGGCCGTCCACGGGCTCCACACCTTGGGGCGCCACAGGCTCCGGTCGGAGCAGCTTCCACTCCTCACCGACTACCTCGCCCACGACGTCCGTCCGCAGATCGAGCGGCGGATGCGCGAACTCGACCTTGGTGGCTGGCATCCCCTCGTCGAAGCAGGGTTCGCTGCCGTCGCCGATCTGGAGGAGGGCTCCCGCCGGGCGACGGTGCTGCACGCCGACCTGTACCGGGAGAACGTCCTGTTCGACTGGCGGGGACACCCTCGGCTGATCGATCCACTCCCCATGGTGGGCGACCCTGCGTTCGACTGGGCGTTCTGGTCCGTCTACTACGAGCTCGGTCGCGGGACGTCCGTACGGCTGGCCGTCGCCTCACGTGCGTCTCGGATCCCCGTCCCCGTGCTCGCACCCTGGTGCCGACTCCTGGCGATCCACGGCCTCCTCTTCTACGTGGAGTCCGGCGACCCACGCGCGACGTTCATGGCCACCGTGCTCAGCGATCTTCTGGCGACAGCGACAATCCCTCGGAGTGGAACGTGACGACGTACATCCTTCGCCATGGCCAGACCGACTACAGCAAGCGGTACCTCGTCAACGGCGACCCGACCAAGCAGATTCTTCTGACCGACGAGGGCCGACAGCCGCTCGGCCGTGCGTGGGACGTCCTCCCTCTCCATTCCGTGGCCACCTGGCTGACCAGCGAATTTCCGCGAGCTCGGCAGACCGCCTCGCTCCTTATGGGCGTACCCTCGCCCGAGCTGGTTGTCGACGCCCGGCTGAACGAACTCGACTACGGGGAGTTCGAGGGCAAGCCCTTCCTCGAATACGCGGCCTGGCTCGACGAGCACGGTCCTCGTCGGCGCCCACCGGGAGCCGCGGAGTCGCAGCATGAGGGCATACGCAGGCTGCTCACCGGCGTCCTCGCCGCTCTGGAGCACCCGGGGCCCCGCGTCCTGGTCGGGCACGGCCTGCTGGTGTCCGTCCTCCACTGGCATGGAGATCGCGCGGCTGGCGAGCCCATGCCGCTGTTCTTCGCCGAGGCTCCCTATATCGAGCCACTCACAATCACCGACGACGATCTTTCCCTCTTGGCCACGGAGCTCTTGGATGATCTTGAATCGGCCGCTCTGCGCGAGACCACCACCGGTGGTGACGCGTCGATATTGCGGATCGGCGAGGGCCCGGTGGTTGCTACCGTCGATGCGGTATCCCCGTCCCACCCGCCGGATAAGAAGGATCTTCCTCATGCATAATGCCCGCGCCCTGATTGAAATGGGTGCCGAAGCGGTACGTCGGCTCGCTCGTCGCGGTTACTCCCTGGACCTGTCCCGGCTGGAAGACCTCCAGTCCCGGCGCAACCAGAGCATCCGCTCGGCCGACGAGCTGCGGGCGGAGTCCAAGCGGGTGGCGAGCGAGGTCCAGCAGACGGCCAAGCAGGGTGGGGACATCTCCAAGCTGAAGGAGCGCGCCCGCGAGCTGAAGGACCAGATCCGCGACATCGAGGCCGCGCAGGAGAAGGTCCAGGAGGAGCTCACCGAACTCCTGCTTACCATCCCGAACCTCCCGGACGACGAGGCCCCGGACGGTGACTCGGAGGAGTTCGCGGTCGAGATCCGGCGCGTCGGCAACCCGCCGGCGTTCTCGTTCGAGCCGAAGGACCACGTCGACCTGGGCGAGGCCACCGGCATCCTCGACTTCGCCCGCGCCACCAAGCTGTCCGGTTCGCGCTTCGCGGTCTCCCGCGGTGCCGGCGCCGCCCTGGAGCGCGCTCTAGCCACGCTCTTCCTCGACATCCACACCCGCCGCCACGGCTACGTCGAGCACGGTGTCCCGTACCTGGTGACCCGCAAGACGATGACCGGCACCGGCCAGCTGCCGAAGTTCGAGGAGGACCTGTTCAAGACCGGCGCTGCCGATCGCGACCTGTTCCTCATCCCGACGGCTGAGGTCCCGCTGACCAATCTCTACGCCGACGAGATCATCCCGCCCGCCGAGCTGCCCCTGGCCCTCACGGCCCACACCCCGTGCTTCCGCTCGGAGGCTGGCTCGTACGGGCGCGACACCCGCGGCCTGATCCGCCAGCACCAGTTCTCCAAGGTCGAGATGGTCAAGATCGTCGACCCGGAGACGGCGGACGCCGAGCTGGAGACGATGGTCGGCCACGCCGAGGCGTGCCTGAAGGAGCTCGGCCTCGCCTACCGCGTGGTCAAGCTGGCCGCCGGCGACACCGGCTTCTCCGCCCAGCTCACGTACGACATCGAGGTCTGGATCCCGAGCCAGAACACCTACCGGGAGATCTCCTCGATCTCCAACTTCGGCACCTTCCAGGCCCGCCGCGCCAACATCCGCACTCGCGGCGAGGACGGCAAGCCCAAGCTCGTCGCCACGCTCAACGGCTCCGGCCTGCCCGTCGGCCGCACCCTGGCCGCGCTTCTCGAACAGTGCCAGCAGCAGGACGGATCTCTCGTCCTTCCCGAATCTCTCTTCCCGTATCTCGGCTTCCGCCGGATCTCGGCGGACGGAACACCGGAGGCATAAGTGCTCGTCGGCGTCTGCGACTTCCCCGGTAGCTACGCCTTTCCACCCGCCGGATACGGCGGGATCGAACGATGGCTGTGGGCAGTCGCCGTAGGCGCCCGAACTGCAGGTGCCGACGTACACCTCCTCGGGCCGGGCTGGCTCACGGACCTGGAACACGACTGGGTCCGCAAGCCGGTCCGCCTGGAGGACCTCACTCCCGGATCGCTCGCCGAGCGCGAGCTCCGCAGCGCCGGATACGACCTCCTGGTCGTCGGGCACGAATACCCGTCGCTGCCGGCCTGGACGCGTACCTGGAACAAGCTGGACTGCGACATGACCACGTTCCAGCATTCGCCCGTCTTCCAGCACGCGGACACGGCCTTCGACGGCGAGCGGTCACGGCTCTACTGCTACTCGCCCGAGATGATCGAGCGGTACGCAGCCCACCGACCGATCCCCGAACTCGCTGTCCACCTCGGCCTGAACGAGGAAGAGCCGCCCGCCGTCGCCGGTAGCGACCTCGTATGGCTCGGCCGAATAGACGAGGAGAAGGCGCCGCACATCGCTGTCCGAGCCGCCCAGATCCTCGGCCGCCGGATACAGATCGTCGGCCCTGTCTTCGACGAGGCGTACGTGCGCCGCCACGAACACCTCTTCAGCGCGGACCACGTGAAGTGGGTCGGTGAACTCGGCGGCCCCGCCAAGACGGCTGCTATCCGCGACGCCTCCGTCTTCGTCTACACCTACGCCCGTGCATACGTGGAGGCCGGCGCCGCGGTCTTCGGCGAGTCTCTCCGCGCCGGCACCTCCATGGCCGCGCTCACCTGGCGTGAGGGCACATGCGCCCAAGCCGCTCTGTGCGATCAGACCGGCGTGGTGGCGGTGGCCGACCCTGTCGTGGACGACGAGACGGCAGCGGAACTCCTCGCGCGGGCGATCGAGAAGGCTGAGGACCTGAAGTACGCGGAGGTCCAGGAGATCGGGATGGACCGCTTCGATCCGGCCCGCCACTTCAGGGCGATGGCGAGTCGGCCGTGATGTCGAGTCATCCCAGAGAACGCCCGTTCGTGCCATCACCTCCTTCAGCCGTCCTCATACCTGAGGTCCTTCAGCGCATCCTCGGGGCCCACTGGGAGTTCACCGTCTCCGACAGACAGGTCAAGATCGAGCACGCACACAGAGGCTCCCCATACCGTCCGCCTCGTCAGGCGCCGTCGTGGGAGGAACTACTGGCGGGGCTCACGACGGGTTTCGCGGCGCTAGGCGTCCCGCAGGACACCTGCCTGCCGCTTCAGTGGGGCCGCGAGACCGAGCTGACGATCTCGGCAGTCCAAGCCCTCGATCCCTATCTCAAGGACGGGCGTCCGGTGACCTACCGCAGCGGCTTCCTGCCTCAGCCTGTTGTCCGCTTCACCGGACAGCGCGACGCATCGGGTGATCTTCGGCCAGGGTTCCTGACCTCGTTCGTCAACGTCTCCCGTGTCCAGCCGATCCAGCACATGGACGAGTACGGAGGAATCTTGGACGGCTGGTTCAGCGTGCTGTCACGACTCGGTTTCCACGCGCGCCACATCAGCGTCCACGGCACACTGACCACTTGGAAGCGCCGCCAAGTCGAGGGCATCACACTTCGCTTCAAGCACTTGGACCTGCCTGTCGGTGACATCGTCCTCCTGTGGAACGCCGACAACCCTGCCCGTCTGGCCGTGGACCTCGGTACCGGTCTTGAGCGACTGGCCTGGGCACGGACTCGGTTGGGGTGGAGGGATCTCATATTCGGCAGGTTCGCATCCCTGGCCCCACCACCGACCCTGGATGCCGTCCGCACCGCCACTCTCCTCCTCGCGCACGGCATCCGTCCCGCCTCGCGAGGAGCAGGCGGAATCACTCGCCGAGTGATCGCAACGGTCGATCCTGGTGCGGCGAGGTTGGGCGTCAGTTCCCTGGTTCGCGCGTCGTACCGCTACTGGCGGCTGTTCGGCGAGCTGAAGGCACCTTGGCCAGCCGTGGCCATGGCGATGGAGGAGGAGCTGGGTGCCTGAAGGGCTGGCCGTTCGTGTCGCCGTCGGCCAGACCGACTGGGACTATCGGCGCCGTCCGAACTGTCGTTCGGCGGGTGCCGTGGGTGCCGCTGCAGGTTGTGGATTCAGGTGAGCCGACACCGAAGACGTCATGGTCGAGCGTCGGCGAGCAGCCTCTGCCCGGCGGTTGGGCACAGGGTTTCGGCTGGTGTGCTGGATGCGAGTGATCAGGACGCGGGCGGGCTGACGGGCGGTGTGTAGTTCGCGTTGGGCGGCTGCTTCCTTGAGGAGCTGGTGGGGTGTGTGGCCGCCGGCTTCGGCATCGGCGAGAACGGTGGCGAGGGCCGGCCGGGCAGGGTCAGTGAGGATGTGGTCGGCGTAGTCGGGGATGGCTGCGCGGACATCGCGGACGAGGGAGCGACGGTCCTGGTCGTTCGGATGGCGAGTGGCGAGGCTTTCGATGACGGGCGTGAGGGCTCGGTCGGCGCCGGTCTGGAGGTGGTGGAGAGTCTGGCGGGCGGCCTCGGCTTGGTGAGCGTGGTTCTTCGCTTCATGCCAGCGGGCGGCGACGACGGTGGCCCAGACGAGGGCGCCGAGCAGGGTCGCCAGGGCGCTGCCGTCGGGGCCGGTGGCGGTGTGTGCGATGTCGCGGGCCGCCGTGCGCAGGGTGTGGGCGACCTGGTTCTCGGCTCGGATCTGGGAGCGCTGAGCACGGACGAACGCCCGTGAAGCGGCTCGCAGTTCGGCGTGGAAGTGGGCGGTGGCATTCTGGGCGGTGGCTTCGATGAGTTCGCCGAGCGCGGTGATGTGGGCCTGAGCGTGGGAGTCGTCGGCCATGCCGGCATGGAGGGTGTCGAGGGCGTCAGTGGCCTGGTGCCAGGGGGTAGTGCGGCGCTCTCGGCGGGCGGTGGGGTGTTCCTCTGGCGCGGTGGTTCCCAGGCGGGCCTTGAGCCTGGGAAGGGTGAGGTCGGGAGCGATCTTGCCGCCAGGGTGGAAGATCTGTTCGCCGTCTTTGTTGAGGTCGCCGGGGCGGCCGACGGCGTAGCCGAGGAGGTCTCCGGACGGTCCGCGGCGCGGCTTGACCGCGATGCCGTCGGCTTCGAGGTAGGCGAGGAGTTCATCAGCGCTGCCGGCGTGGGGGATGGCGGCGCGGATGCGGTCCTGGAGCCAGTCGCGGCTGGTCTGCTCCCAGCCGAGGCGTTCGGCCTTGTGCATCTCGGCCTGGGTGGGGCGGCGTCCGGCGGTGCGGTCGCCCTTCTTCAGTTGGCGTAGGCCGTAGTCCTTTTCGACCTGGCGGCAGGCGTCGCCTACGCGGATGCCGCTGTCGTGGAGTTTGGAACGGCGGCCATCTTCACGGACGGTGGTTGCGAGGATGTGGATGTGGTCGTCCGCGTGACGTACTGCGATCCACCGGCAGGCCAGGTCGTCTCCGGGTGGGGCGATGCCTGCGGCTTCGACGATCCGCTGTGCGATGTCGGCCCACTCCGTGTCGGAGAGGCGCCGGTCCTCGGGGGCTGCTCGGACGGGGCAGTGCCAGACGTGGTCGGTGACCTTCTTTCCGAACTCGCTGTTGCGGAGCCGTACGGGCTCGTCGAGGTGGTGGGCGAGCTGGGTGAGGGTGGCGTCGGGGTTCCGGCCGGGATCGGGCATGCCGAGCATGGCGAAGCCCGCGACGATGTGCGGATCGAGATGTTCATCGTGCCGACCGGGGCCGTAGAGATAGGCGAGCAGGCCACGGGTGTTGGACCCGGTCGGCTTGATGGCGGCTATCACGCGGCTTGGTCCTTCCTGGGGTCGGCGGGTTCGCGCAGGGCCTCGGCGATCAGCTCCAGCAGGCGGTGCAGCTCGTCGAGGCGGTGACGTACGTCGGGTGGGGTGAGGTCGCTGTTGAGGGCGCGGGCGATCTGGTTGACGTTGACGCCGATCCGGTTGAGCTCGCGCAGCGCCTGGGCGCGGAACATGTGGGTGCGGCGGCGGTCCTCAGACAGCGGTAGGTTCGCCGTGAACCGACCGGAGACGAACGCGAGGACGATGTCGGCAGCGAAGCCGGATTCCCCCTTGTAGCCGTGCTCGGCGGCGGCCTCCTGGAGCACGTTGTGCTCGTCGCCGGTGAACCGCAGTGGGCCGACACGGACGGTCCGCTTGATGCCGGTGAAACGACGGATCGCCGGTTGGACGCTCTGCGCTTCTCGCTCGCCTGTTGGCGGCTCGGTGGTGGGTGTGGGGTGGAGGATCTGCTGCTGGACGGTATGGAGCTCGTTTTGGTCGGGGCCGTCCTCGGCTCGGACCTCCCGGTCCGGCGCCCCCTGGCGCTGGGCTGTCTCCGCCACCCCTGGGGCGGAAACCCCCGAAGACCGGACTTGAGTCGGACTCGGGGTACTACTGGCTCCGCCAGGGGCCGTCCGCCCGAACGCCCGCCGCAGACGTGGCAGCAGCGTAGGGGACTGCGGCGACGCAGGTGGCTCAGAGTGGGTGTCGTCAGGCAGGTGCTGGTTGTGCGTCAAGGAAGATGCTCCATGTACGACTGGGCGTGCGGGGCGGCGATGTTTGCGCGGCGCGGCCGTCGCGTTGTCCACAGGTGTGGAAATCTGCGGCGGGTTGGCCGATGCTCGGGTGACCGGAAGGGTTCCGGTCACCCGAGCAGGCCGGGGTCAGCGCCTGGAGACCTCGATGCCGGCTGCTTCGAGTTCCGGCCGAAGTAGTTCCATCACCTCGGTCTGCCGCTCACTGCCGATCGTCAGGTCTCGGTCCTTCACTGCCGCTCGAAGCAGGCCGCGCGTGAGTTTGCCGTGCTGATGACCGGTCGTCCGTCCGATGTCCGCCAGCTCCGCGATGGTCGCTTTCGGCGGACGGCCACCGCTCGACTTGCTCTCCGGCACCTGGGCCGCAGGTTCCGTCCGCTCGTCACCGGAGGCTGGCGAACCATCGGGAGCGGCGTCTGGCCGGTGGCTGTGGCCGATGTCGCCGACCGATCGTTTCTGTGCCTGTACGGAACCCCTGTCCGAGGAGTCGCCGGGCGATGCGACGAGCTGGTGGATCTGTCGCATCAGGACGCCGAAGGCGACCATCGCGGCGGCCGGAGGAACGGCTGCGACCACGTAATCGAGGAGCGGGACGCTGCGTGCGTTGTCCGTTCCGCTGACCCCGGCGACGTTCAACGCGATGGAGCCGACTGATCCGGCAGCGGTGACGGCGATTGCCCAGGGGTCGGTTATGCGGCGCAGCGCTGCGCGCAGCATGAGCAGTTCGCCCGCGACGATGAACGCGTCCAAAGTGGCAGGCCAGGCCCAGCGGCGGATGGGGGTCGCTCCGAGCCCGTGTTGGCCGGCGACGTCGGCGAGGTGCGCGTAGGAGAGCCAGAACGCTCCGGCTGTCAGGGCGACGATGACGAGGCCGGCCGCGCCGAGCACGAGTTGCTCGGCGTCAGCCCGCTTCTTCGGCTGCCTCTCGCTGCGGGCGTCGGCTCGTGGCTGTGGTGCTTGCGTGGTGAGGTGCGGGGCGGTCAAGCGGAAGCTCCTGGGGGTGGTGGTGCGGGGCGTCTTTGCCGTCTCGGCCGTTGCACGTGCAGGTCAGCGCGGGACGGCAGCGCTCCGGACGTGCCGTCCTGGCGGGCAGCGCCAGCGTCTTGTCCCGATTCGGGACAGGGAGGCGGCGGCTTCGGTTCGGGCTCCGCCTTGGGACGGCTTGTCCCCTGCCGGGACGGCTGCGTTATGGCAGCCGTCCCGGCAAGCAGGACTGTGACCTGCGGCGATACGGCGAGGACGCCTGGGACGGAGCAAGACGGATCAGGACGCGATCCCTCTGCTGGCTGCACGTGCTCAGGCGCGTTCGTTGCCGTCTTGCCCTCGACTGCCGTCTTGCTGGTGTGTGCCCTGACCTGCACGATCACGGCAGGGACGGCAAGTACGGCAACCAGGGAGGTGGGGGTCAGTCTTCGCCGCGACGGGCGTTGACCGGGTGGACGGTCGGGCAGTAGCGCCGCCAGGCGTCCAGGAACTTGTTGCGCGTGTAGCCCTTGCGCTGCGTCCGGTCGGCCATGCGTACGTTGCCGGGCCGGATGTCGTAGTCGCGCAGCATGGCGCTGAGTTCCCGGGAGGTCAGGCCGTAGCGTCCACGCTCTCCCCACGGGGCTTCGGCGTCCGCGTTCAGGTGGTGCAGGAGGTCTTCGGTGGAGAGGCTGTCCGCCTCCCGCTGCGCGAAGAAGACCCGTCGGATGTCAGCGAGGATCCGCGCCCCGCTCGGGTGGTCCTCCTCGGCCGCCACCTCGGCGGCGACCATTCGTGCGCACGCGATCCGCGCGAGCCGGGGCCAGCGACCGCCGGCCAGGTCGGCGACGATCACCAGGGGCTCCCAGGTGTCGGCGGCTCGGTCCTCGACCGGCATCTCCGGCTCCAGGCTCGCAGCGTCCTCCAGCAGCGGGAGGGCCCAGGCACGGATGCGGTCGCGTAGTTCGTGCAGAGCGGGGATGTCGCGTCGCGAGCGGAAGGGTTTGACCTTCTCACCCTCGGCCCTGCGGCGCATGCGGATGACGACCGATCGATCCATGACGGTGTCCGGCAGGTCACCGATGCCCGCGATGGCCGCCATCGCGAAGGTGGCGAACTTGTGCGGGGTGTGGTCGTTGCCGACGACCCGGGTGACGTACCGGCCGCGCTGGTGGCCAGCGTTGAGGAGGCCGCGTGTCTCCTCGTTCTTCTCCGCGACCTTGGGGCCGAAGATGGTGTCGGCCTCGTCCACCAGCAGCGTCGGCGGCTCCTCTTCGTTGATCGAGCGGAAGATGGCCGCTGGTGTGGTGTTGATGGTGAGCATCGGCTCGTGGACCGTCTCGGTCAGCACGTCCAGGAGCCGCGACTTCCCGCACCGCTTCGCAGGACCCACCACTGCCAGCCGTGGGGCGTGCTGCCACGCGGGCTGGAGCTGCGTCGCCGCCACCCACAGGGTGATCGCGTCCAGCGCCTCGGAAGAGGGTGGGATCACGAACTGGGCTATCTGGGAACGCAGTTCATCCAGTAGCTCCGAGCCCGGCGTCGGCTCCGCGTCGGGGATGGTCTCCAGGCCCCTCGCCGGGTCCGCCTCGCTGCTGCCGTCGGCCGGACCGTCGTACGCGTCCGCTGTGGCACCGTCGGCTTGGGCGGGGCGCAGGTGGGCGCCGGGCTGGCCGGGGATGGCTGTGGCGGGCCAGGCCGCTCGGGCGGAGGCGGAATAGGAGTCGGGGTTCTCGGGTTGCACTGGGCGGCTCCTCGTCTGGCGGTGTCGGGCTTGCACGCCCCTGCCGCCGGGTCGGATCTCACGGGATTGCTGGGGAGTCTCGGGGCCTCCGGCGTTGCACCGCCGGAGGCTCTCCCTTTGCTCGCGGGGGTTTCGGTACCGCGAGCGACCACGGACAGTACGTCCACGCCATGCCACAGTCCAGCGTTTCTGTGTCAGCTCAGCGCAGAATGGCCTATGGCGCATCAGGCGCCTCACGCGGCCAGCCCCAGCAAGGCCAACAGGTCTGCGGTCACCACCCGGTAGGCGTTCCCGAGCCTGAGCACCTTGCACGGGTACTGGCCGCGCTTGGCCAGCTCGTAGCCCTTGCTCCGGCCGAGCCCCAACGCCCGGTTACCCGTCTCCAGGTCAACGGCCGCCGGGAGCCCCAGAAGCTCCTCGCGACTCATCCCCTTCGCCCATCCGGCGTCTTCGTTCTCGCGCATGCGCACTCCATCCATGACTGAGCCCACGGCGAACGCGACCTCTGCGTCCGTCTCCAGGTCTTGGAATCAACGCTAAGCGAGCTAATGTGTCTCCATGACACAACACCGTAGCCATTCTAGAGAGAAGAAGGCCGATGACGGGGACGACGTCCCGGAGTGGGTGGACCAGGTCATGGCCACCGTGGCCGCCGAGGTCCGCAGACGACGGAAGGAACTGGGTTGGAGCGCACAGGACTTGGCCGACAAGTGCGAGGAGATCGGTCATCCGATCCCTCGCAACGTCATCGCCAACATGGAGTCCGGGCGCCGATCCAACCTGCCCTTGGTCGACGTCATGGTGCTGGCCGAGGCGCTGAACACCCCGCCCATCTGCCTGCTCTATCCCGTTGGCTACGTCGAGGACGTACAACGCCTTCCTCTCCAACACCCGACCACGTCGCTGGACGCGCTGCGCTGGTTCACCGGGGAGGAGACCGACCTCGGCGCGGACGACGACATGCTCCGCTACTTCCGTGCCCACCACGCCGCGCAGGAGCAGATGCGCCGCGCACAGCAAGACGAGGAGCACGCCCGCTACCAGGCCAAGACCGCCCACAACGCGGATCGAAAGGCCAAGGCCCTGCGAGCCCAGGCGCAGGCCGCCGTAGCCGCCGAGAAGGCCAAGACACGCCTGCACCGGGTCCGCGCCTTTATCGAGGAAGAGGGCGTCACACCCCCACACCTGTGGCCCGACGTCATCAGCGCCATCGAATCGACCGGCACCAACCCCGACACCACCGAGGAGAATGATCTTTGAAGGGCTCCACCTACCGCCGCTGCTCCTGCCGCGACCCGAAGACCGGCAAGGAACTCGGCACCTCCTGCCCCAAGCGCAACAGCAGGAACCACTGCACCTACTCCGTACGCCAGGAGCTCTCACCCCGCGAGGACGGCAGCCGACGCTCCTTCGCCCGTGGCGGGTATGGCAGCCTCAAGGCAGCCCAAGCCGCCCTCGACCACGTACGCGCCCTGCTCGGGCTCGCCGACTCGGACGATCCGGAGGGCACCGAACTCATCGCCGAGATGCTGGCCGAGGTCAGCCGCGAGCGCTCGCCCCTGCCCGAGGTAGAGGAGACGCGGCGGCGTCTCAACTCCGGCCAAGACCTCATCGGCAGCCTGACTGTCGCCGAATGGCTCGACCGCTGGCTGACCGGCAAGCGCATACGCAAGTCCGGCCTCAATCGCTACGAGACAGACATCCGCGTCCACCTGAAGCCGCGCATCGGCAACCGGCGTCTGGACCGGCTACGCGTCAGCCATCTGAGCGAGATGTTCACGGACATCCGCGACGCCAACGCCCAGATCCTGGAGGACAACGCCCAGCGGCGAGCCGCGATCGACGAGTTGGCGACCGTGCCGTGGAAGGGCACCGAGAACCGAGCCCGACGCAAGGCGATGAAGGCCGCAATCGACGAGATGCCGCCCTTCCGCCGCATCACCGGCCCCGCCACTCGTCAGCACGTCAAGGCAACCCTCCGCGCGGCGCTGAATGACGCGATCGGCCAGCAGATCATCACGTTCAACCCCGCCGCCCACGTGGAGATCGACCCCGTGCGCAAGCCGAAGGCGCTCGTGTGGACGGACGAGCGGGTCGCCAAGTGGGAGCAGACGGGCGAGAAGCCGTCGCCTGTGATGGTCTGGACGCCCCAACAGACCGGCTCCTTCCTCGACTTCGTAGCCGAGGACCGGTTGTACGCGATGTGGCACCTGATCGCCTTCCGCGGCCTACGCCGAGGCGAGGCATGCGGGCAGCCCTGGCCGGAGACGAACCTCGACACACACTCCCTCACCGTCTCCTCCCAACTCGTGCAGGACGGCTGGGAGATCGAGGCGTCCGACCCCAAGACGGACAGCGGCTATCGCGTGGTCGCACTCGACAACGACACCGTCGACGTCCTGAAGGGCCACCGCGAGCGGCAGGACAAGGCCCGCGAGAAGTGGGGCACGGCCTGGGTCGACACGGGCCACGTCTTCACCCAGGAAGACGGCTCCTGGCTCCACCCCGGCAAGGTGACGGACCTCTTCGAGCGGCTCGTCGCCGCCTCCGGCCTCCCGCCGATCCGGCTGCACGACCTGCGCCACGGTGCGGCCACCCTCATGCTCGCCGCCGACATCGACATCAAGATCGTGTCGGACACTCTCGGGCACAGCGACACCCGCATCACGCGGGACATCTACCAGAGCGTCCTGCCCCAGGTCGGCAGGAGCGCCGCCGAGGCGACCGCGAAGCTCGTCCCTCTCCAGCGCAAGGCCGAGGCCGAGAAAGCGGCACGCAAGGCCGCGAAGAAGGAGAAGGCCAAGAACGCGGGCAAGGCAAAGTGCGGCAAGCCGAAGGACAAGGCGAAAGCCCAGGCCAAGGCGGGCAAGAAGGCCAAGCGCCGGAAGCCCAAGAAGTAGGTCCCTGAGCCGCTCCGCTCACGCATCGCTCACGCAAGCACTTTCGCGACCTCCCCGTCGCGCGGCTCGGCATGCCCCAGGCATGAAAAAACCCCAGGTCACGGCGAGTGAGTCCTGGGGTAATTCCGAGCCGCCTTCGGGATTCGAACCCGAGACCTACGCATTACGAGTGCGTTGCTCTGGCCATCTGAGCTAAGGCGGCGCGCTGCTGGCACCATGGTGCGATCAGCGACGACGGTAAGTCTACACAGTTTCGGATGGTGCTTCGTACCTGCCCCGAAGGCCGGCCGAGGGGCCGGCCTTCGGGGCGGGCGCACCGGTTATGAGCAGCGCTTTCCGTCCGTGGGCGGGGTGCCTTCGACGAGGTAGGTGTTGATCGCGGAGTCGATGCAGTCGCTGCCCCGGCCGTAGGCGGTGTGGCCGTCGCCCTCGTACGTGAGGAGGCGGGCCGAGGTGAGCTGGCCGGCCAGGGCCTCCGCCCAGCGGTAGGGGGTCGCGGGGTCGCGGGTGGTGCCGACGACGACGATCGGAGCCGCGCCCTCGGCCTCGATGCGCCGGGGCTCGCCGGTGGCGCCGACCGGCCAGTACGCGCAGTTCAGGGCGGCCCAGGCAAAGCCCTCACCGAAGACCGGGGACGCCTTCTCGAAGTCCGGGAGCGCCTCGCGCACCTGCTCCGGGGAGTCGAAGGCGGCCGGGAGGTCCAGGCAGTTCACGGCGGCGTTGGCGAACATCAGGTTGGCGTACTCGCCGTCGGCGTCGCGTTCGTAGTAGCTGTCGGCCAGGGCGAGGAGCCCGGCACCGTCGTTCTCCTTCGTCGCCGCCCTCAGGGCCTTGCGCAGGAGCGGCCAGGCGCCCTCGTCGTACATCGCGGCGATCACACCGATGGTGGCCAGCGACTCGGTGAGCTCACGGCCGTCGGCGTCACCGGTGGGGACCGGCCGGGCGTCGGTCTTGCCGAAGAACTCCTTCAGGTTGGCGCCGACCTCCTCGGGGCCGGTGTCCCGGTCACCGAGGGGGCAGTCGCTCCGCCGTACGCAGTCCTTCGCGAAGGCCGTGAACGCCGTGTCGAAGCCCGCCGTCTGCTCGATGTTGAGCTGCCGCGCCGACAGGGACGGATCCAGGGCGCCGTCCAGCACCAACCTGCCCGTCCGGTCCGGGAAGAGCCCCGCGTACGTCGCCCCGAGGAAGGTCCCGTAGGAGGCTCCGACGAAGTTCAGCTTCTCGTCGCCCAGTACCTCCCGCACGATGTCCATGTCCCGGGCCGCTTCGACGGTGGACACGTGGCGCAGCAGCTTCGGCGCGTCCGCCGCGCAGCCCTCGGCGAACTTCCGGTACGCGCCGACCAGCGCGTCCGCCTCCCTCTCGCCGTCCGGTGTGAAGTCCGTCCGCGTGTGCGCGTCCATCCCGGGGCCGTCCAGGCATTCGACGGGCTCGCTGCGGGCCACGCCGCGCGGGTCCACGGCCACCATGTCGTAACGGGCGCGCACCTCCTCCGGGTAGCCGATGCCGGCGTACGCCTGGAGGTAGCCGATCGCCGAGCCGCCCGGTCCGCCCGGGTTGACCAGCAGGGATCCCAGCCGCTCCCCCGGGCCCGTGGCCTTCTTGCGGGACACGGCGAGGCGGATGTCACCGGCGGACGGGTCGGCGTAGTCGAGCGGGGCCTTCAGCGTGGCGCACTGGAAGCCGGGCGCACCGCAGTCGCGCCAGGCCGGCTTCTGCTCGTAGTACGGCGCGAGCGCCCCGGGCGTGGAGCGGGGCAGGGCGGCCAGCACCGCCGCACCCTTCGCCGCCGAGCTCGCGGAACTCGTGGTGGTCGTCGTGCTCCCGGAGGAGCAGCCGGAGACCAGGAGCGCGGCGGCGAGCAGTGTGGCTCCGGTACGGGTCCTGCGGGGGGTGCGCCATGTGTGCATACAGCGAGCGTAACTCTGCGCGACGCGACGAGTGCGTTGTGTGCGTGTCGCGCCTCGTGTGAGTCACGGGTCGGGGGTTGGGGGTTGGGGGTTCCGGTGGGGTGATCAGCCTGCTCTGAGGGCCATCGTCATCGCCTCCACCGCCAGGAGCGGGGCCACGTTGCGGTCGAGGGCGTCGCGGCAGGCGGCGATGGCCTCGATCCGGCGGAGTGTGGATTCGGGTGGGTTGCCCCGGGCCAGGCGCTCCAGGGTGTCCTCGGCGTCCGCGTTGGCGAGGGCGATGCGGGAGCCGAGCTGCAGGGCGAGGACGTCGCGGTAGAAGCTGGTGAGGTCGGTCAGGGCCACGTCGAGACTGTCCCGCTGGGTACGGGTTCTGCGGCGCTTCTGCATGTCCTCCAGATCCTTGACCACGCCCGCGGTGCCGCGCGGCAGCCGGCCGCCCGGCGTCGCGCCGAGTGCCGCCTTCAGCTCGTCGGTCTCCTTGGTGTCCGTCTGCTCCGCCAGCTGCTTGGCGTCCTCGGCGGCGGCGTCCACGAGTTCCTGGGCCGCCTTGAGCGCGCCCCCGATGTCCTCGACACGCAGCGGCAGCTTCAGTACGGCGGCGCGGCGCTCCCGGGCCGCCGGGTCGGTGGCCAGCCGGCGGGCCCGGTCGACGTGCCCCTGGGTGGCGCGGGCCACGGCCGCGGCGACGTCCGGCTCGATGCCCTCGCGTCGTACGAGCAGGTCGGCGACGGCGTCCACGGAGGGCGTGGTCAGGTTGAGGTGGCGGCAACGGGAGCGGATCGTCGGCAGGACGTCCTCGACGGAGGGGGCGCAGAGCAGCCAGACCGTGCGGGACGCGGGCTCCTCGACGGCCTTGAGGACGGCGTTGGCGGAACTCTCGTTCAGCCGCTCGGCGTCCTCGACGAGGATCACCTGCCAGCGGCCGTTCGCCGGTGCGGTGAACGACTTGCGGACGGTGTCACGCATGTCGCGCACCAGGATCGTCGCGCCGACGGCGGCGATCGTGCTCACGTCGGCATGGGTGCCGACCAGGGCGGTGTGGCAGCCGTCGCAGAATCCGCAGCCCGGGGAGCCGCCGAGCGCGCGGTCGGGGCTCACGCACTGCAGAGCGGCGGCGAAGGCGCGCGCCGCCTGGTTGCGCCCCGCGCCGGGCGGGCCGGTGAACAGCCACGCATGCGTCATCTTCGACGCCTCCGGTGGCGGGGCGTCGGCCGCCGCGGCCGTGACGAGGGCGTCGGCGTCCCGCGCGGCGGCGGCGAGCTGGTCGCTCACCCGGTGCTGCCCGACGAGGTCGTCCCACACGGTCACGGGTCACTCCGCCCTTCCGTCACATCCGTCATGGCCCTCATTACTCACTGAATCCATTGTGGGGGTGGCCGCCGACAGTCCCGGACCAGCGACGGACCGGCCCGGGGAGAACGGCGCTGGGCGGGGGCCGTCGCTCCGCCCCCGCCCAGCCCTGCACCGGCGTGCCCCGGTGGACCGCCGCCCGTGTCAGCGGCGCCGTCCCCACCCCTTGCCCTTGCCCCGGCCGTCCTCGCCGGACTCGCCCGGTTCGCCGCGCTCGTCCTCGCGCGAGCCCAGCAGTTCGTCCGCCAGGGTCGGCAGGTCGTCCAGCGGGGTCTCCTCGGCCCAGTCCGAGCGCTGCCTGCGCCGGTCCGGCATGTTCTCGAGGTCGACCTGGGGCAGCTCGCGCGTGCTGGTCACCTCGTCGTCCCGGGTGACCGCGGGAAGCACCGCCGTCTCCTCCGTGGCGCTCGGCGGCGGCACGGCCGGCAGTACCTCGGTCTCGTCGTCGGCCGCCTTCGGCGGGACCGACACCTGCGGCAGTTCGGTCGTCACCTCGGCCTCGGACGGCTGGGAGGACCCGGCCCAGCCGGGCTGTCCCCCGCTCTCGCCCCGGGCGGAGTCGTGCCGGTCCTTGCGGAACCGGTCCGAGGACTCACCGGAGCCCGGTCCGTCCTCTCCGGCTCCGGCTGCGGCTGCGGCGCCCGCCGTGTCGCCCGGCACCCTGGGCAGCACCGCCGTGTCGTCCGCCGACGCGGACCCGCGGGAGGCGTCCGACCCGCCGGAAGCATCCGGCCCACGCGAAGCGTCCGACCTGCCCGGCGTGCTCGGCGTGCTCGGCTTGCTCGACCTGCCCGGCGTGCTCGACCTGCTCGGCGTGCTCGGCATGCTCGGCGTAATCGTCCTGGAGGGACCCGTCGCCGCCGCGGCCGCGGCCTGTTCCGCGAGGCGTCGGGCCTCCTCGGCCCGCCGCAGTGCCTCCTCGGCCTTGCGCTGCTTCTCCAGGCGCAGTGCCTCGGCCTCGGCACGCAGCCGCTCCTCCTCCTCGGCCTGCTTGCGGCGACGCTCCTCCTCCGCCTTGCGGCGTGCCTCCGCCTCCGCCCGTGCCTTCTCCTCGGCGAGGAGCCGCTGCCGCTCCTCCTCCGCCCGGCGGGCGGCCTCCTCGGCACGCTGCCGGGCCTCCTCCGCCTGCCGTTCGGCCTCGCGCCGCTGCGCCTCCTCCAGCTCGCGCCGCTTGCGCTCCTCCTCCTCGGCACGCAGCCGGGCCAGCTGCTCCTGGCGCTCGCGCTCCAGGCGCTCCTCCTCGGCCTTGCGCGCCGCTTCCTCCTCCGCCTTGCGGCGGGCCTCCTCCTCGGCCTTGCGCCGCGCTTCCTCGATGGCCTCGATCTCGGCCTCGGACAGCGGCAGCACCTGGTCGAGCCGGTGCCGGATGACCGTGCCGACCGCGTCCGGCTCCTGACCGGCGTCGACGACCAGGTACCGGCCGGGGTCGGCCGCGGCCAGCGTGAGGAAGCCGGCCCGCACGCGCGCGTGGAACTCGGCGGGCTCCGACTCCAGCCGGTCCGGAGCCTCGGTGAACCGCTCGCGCGCGGTCTCCGGCGCCACGTCGAGCAGCACGGTGAGGTGCGGTACGAGGCCGTCGGTCGCCCAGCGGTTGATGCGGGCGATCTCGGTGGGCGACAGGTCGCGCCCGGCGCCCTGGTAGGCCACGGAGGAGTCGATGTACCGGTCGGAGATGACGACCGCGCCGCGCTCCAGGGCGGGCCGTACGACCGTGTCGATGTGCTCGGCGCGGTCCGCCGCGTACAGCAGGGCCTCCGCGCGGTGGGACAGTCCGGCGCTGGAGACGTCCAGCAGGATCGACCGCAGCCGCTTGCCGACCGGCGTCGCCCCCGGCTCTCGCGTGAGGACGACCTCGTGGCCCTTGTCCCGGATCCACTCGGCGAGCGTCTCGGCCTGGGTGGACTTCCCGGCCCCGTCGCCGCCCTCCAGGGCGATGAAGAATCCGGTGCCCGCCGGTGCGGGCGCGGGGTCGTCGCCGCCGAGCAGCGCGTCCCGCAGGTCGTGGCGGAGCGGCACCCCCGAACGGTCGTCGACCTTGGCCAGCACGAGTGCGGCCACCGGCAGCAGCAGCGCGCCCACCAGCATCAGCGTGAACGCGGCACCGCCGTGCGCGAAGACGAACCGGCCGCTCTCCAGCCGGTGCGGTCCGACGCCCGCGGCCACCAGTGGGGCGATCACCGCGCCGAGTGCCACGGAGAGGCGGACGACCGCATGCAGGTGCTCCGTCGTACGGGCCCGCCGCTGGTCCTCGGTCTCCTGGTCGAGCAGGGTGTGCCCGGTGTTGGCCGCCGTACCCGCGCCGGCACCGGCCAGCGCGGCGATCAGCAGCACGCTGGTGACGTCCGGCACGAGTCCGGCGGCGAGCAGCGCGACGCCGGTGAAGGCGAGAGCCAGCGCGAGCAGCCGGCGCCGCGACAGCGACGGCAGCAGGGCCGGCGCCGTCCGTATGCCGACGACGACACCGCCGGTCAGCGCGGCCACCAGCAGGCCGTACAGCACGGGCCCGCCGCCCAGGTCCTTGGCGTGCAGCACGAACACGGCGACGGCGGCCGACACCGCGGCGGC
Organism: Streptomyces sp. NEAU-W12; assembly: GCF_026242095.1. NCBI lineage: Bacteria > Bacillati > Actinomycetota > Actinomycetes > Kitasatosporales > Streptomycetaceae > Streptomyces > Streptomyces sp. NEAU-W12. The sequence continues at coordinate 69,557 of NZ_JAPJDM010000030.1, read as the reverse complement.
CACGGACGCGGACGCGAGCACCAGCAACGGCATGGCACCGGTGCGGCCCTTGTCCGAACCGGCGCCGGAACCGGTGCCGCTCCTCGGCCGGCGCAACCCCTCCAGCGGCGACCGCGGGCGGGGGGTGCGCGTGCCGGGCAGCTCGAGGAACGTGACCATGGACAGCGACGCGGCGAACAGTCCGGCCGCCACGTACGAGGCGAGCGCCGCCTGGTGCTGCCCGAACCAGTCGATGCCCGCGCCCAGCAGGTTGTTGAGGAGTCCCGCGCCGACGAGGACGAGGGCCGCGGCGGGCACCGCCACGAAGCCCGTACGCAGCGACAGGCGGCGCAGCGCGTCCATGTGGTCCGGCAGCGGCCGCACCGTCGCGCCCTCCAGGGGCGGGGCGGGCAGCAGCGCGGGCGCCGCGCTCTCGCGGCACACCGTCCAGAACCGCTCGGCGACCGACGTCACGAAGGTGGTGACGAGGAGCAGGGCGAGCGCGTCCTCGGGCGTCCAGTCGATCCACAGCGGCGCGACGATGAGCAGGGCCGCCCGCAGTCCGTCCGCGCCGACCATGGTCCAGCGGCGGTCCAGCGGGCCGCCCGGCGAGGTGAGCGAGGTGAGCGGGCCGAGGAGGACGGCGCCGAACAGGAGCGTCGCGAGGATCCGCACCCCGAAAACGGTCGCCACTGCGAACGCGACGCCCCGGTAGCCGCCGCCGAACGATCCCTCGGCGACCGCCGCCTGGAGGGCGAGGAGCACCAGCACGAGGAGGGCGAGGATGTCCCCGACACCGCCCACGAACTGCGCGCTCCAGAGGCGTTTCTGCTGCGGGCTGCGCAGCAGGGCCCGGACGGCGCGCTCGCGGGAGTCCGCGACCAGGGCGTCGTCGGGGGCCGTCTGAGGGTCCGTTGGCGGCTCGGCTCGCGTCATGCGTTCAGCCTATCGGCCCGCGCCGACACCCCGGACCTCCGCCCTGGCATGCGCACGTCCCGGCACCGAAGCGCTGCCGGGACGTTCGCGTTCCGAACCCCCGGCGAAGATCCACGCCTGGGGACGGGCAGGTCCTGAAGGCCCCTCAGTCCTCGGTGCCGGCGCCGTTCGATGCGGCCGTCGCCTTCTTCGCGGCGGTCCTCGTCGCGGCGGCCGTCGCCGTCGTCGTCTTCCGCGCCGTCGTCTTCGCCGCGGCCGTGGTCTTCTTCGCCGCGGTCTTCTTGGCGGCCGCCGTCTTCTTCGCCGGAGCCTTCTTGGCCGCCGCCGACTTGGCCGGAGCCTTCTTGGCCGTCTTCTTCGCCGTCTTCTTGGCGGGCCCCTTGGCGCGCTTCTCGGCGAGCAGCTCGAATCCGCGCTCCTGGGTGATCGTCTCGACGCTGTCGCCGGAGCGGAGGGTCGCGTTGGTCTCGCCGTCCGTGACGTACGGGCCGAAGCGGCCGTCCTTGACGACGACCGGCTTCTCGCTGACGGGGTCGGTGCCCAGCTCCTTGAGCGGCGGCTTCGCCGCGGCCCGCCCACGCTGCTTGGGCTGGGCGTAGATCGCCAGCGCCTCCTCCAGCGTGATCGTGAAGAGCTGGTCCTCGGACTGCAGCGACCGCGAGTCGGTGCCCTTCTTCAGGTACGGCCCGTACCGGCCGTTCTGCGCGGTGATCTCCACGCCCTCCGCGTCGGCGCCCACCAGGCGCGGCAGCGACATCAGCTTCAGCGCGTCGTCGAGCGTCACCGTGTCCAGGGACATCGACTTGAAGAGGGAGGCCGTACGCGGCTTGACCGCGTTCTTGCCGGTCTTCGGGGTGCCCTCGGGGAGGATCTCCGTGACGTACGGACCGTAACGGCCGTCCTTGGCGACGATCGGGCGGCCCGTCGCCGGGTCGGTGCCCAGCTCGAAGTCACCGCTCGGCCTGGCGAGCAGTTCCTCGGCGTACTCCACCGTCAGCTCGTCGGGCGCCAGGTCCTCGGGAACGTCGGCTCGCTGGTGGTTCTCGGAGTCCTTCTCGCCGCGCTCGATGTACGGGCCGTAGCGGCCGACCCGCAGCACGATGCCGTCGCCCACCGGGAACGACGACACCTCGCGCGCGTCGATCGCGCCCAGGTCGGTCACCAGCTCCTTGAGGCCGCCGAGGTGGTCCCCGTCGCCGTTGCCCGCCTCGGCCGCTCCGCCGCCGGTGCCGCCCGCGGGGAAGCCGCTGCCGGGGGCGCTCTCACCGAAGTAGAACCGCTTGAGCCACGGCACGGACCGCGCCTCGCCGCGCGCGATGCGGTCGAGGTCGCCCTCCATGCGCGCGGTGAAGTCGTAGTCGACGAGTCGGCCGAAGTGCTTCTCCAGCAGGTTGACGACGGCGAAGGAGAGGAAGGACGGCACCAGGGCCGTGCCCTTCTTGAACACGTAGCCGCGGTCGAGGATCGTGCCGATGATCGACGCGTACGTCGACGGGCGGCCGATCTCCCGCTCCTCCAGCTCCTTGACCAGCGACGCCTCGGTGTAGCGGGCCGGGGGCTTGGTGGCGTGGCCGTCGGCCGTGATCTCCTCGGCGGCGAGGGCGTCGCCCTCGGTGACCTGCGGCAGTCGGCGCTCGCGGTCGTCGAGTTCGGCGTTCGGGTCGTCCGCGCCCTCGACGTAGGCCTTCAGGAAACCGTGGAAGGTGATGGTCTTACCGGACGCGGTGAACTCGACGTCGCGTCCGTCGGCCGCCGTGCCACCGATCTTCACGGTGACGGAGTTGCCGGTGGCGTCCTTCATCTGGGAGGCGACGGTCCGCTTCCAGATCAGCTCGTAGAGCCGGAACTGGTCGCCGGTCAGGCCGGTCTCGGCCGGGGTGCGGAAGCGGTCGCCGGAGGGGCGGATCGCCTCGTGCGCCTCCTGCGCGTTCTTCACCTTCCCGGCGTAGGTGCGCGGCTGCGGCGGCAGGTAGTCGGCACCGTACAGCTGCGTGACCTGGGCGCGGGCGGCGGTGACCGCCGTCTCGCTCAGCGTCGTCGAGTCCGTACGCATGTAGGTGATGTAGCCGTTCTCGTACAGCTTCTGCGCGACCTGCATGGTGGACTTCGCGCCGAAACCGAGCTTGCGGCTCGCCTCCTGCTGCAGCGTCGTCGTACGGAACGGGGCGTACGGCGAGCGGCGGTACGGCTTGGACTCGACGGACCGCACGGAGAACCGGGTGTTCTCCAGGGCGGCGGCCAGGGCGCGGGCGTTCGCCTCGTCGAGCTGGAGGGTGTTCGCGCTCTTCAGCTGCCCCAGGGAGTCGAAGTCGCGGCCCTGCGCGACGCGCCTGCCCTCGACGGACTGCAGACGGGCGACGAGCGTCGACGGGTCCGACGCGTCTCCGGCGCGGCCGGTCGCGAAGGTGCCGGTCAGGTCCCAGTACTCGGCGGAACGGAACGCGATGCGCTCGCGCTCCCGCTCGACCACGAGCCGGGTGGCGACGGACTGGACACGGCCGGCCGACAGCCGGGGCATGACCTTCTTCCACAGGACCGGCGAGACCTCGTAGCCGTAGAGGCGGTCGAGGATGCGGCGGGTCTCCTGGGCGTCGACCAGCTTCTGGTTGAGCTGGCGCGGGTTGGCCACGGCCGCGCGGATCGCTTCCTTGGTGATCTCGTGGAAGACCATCCGCTTGACCGGGATCTTCGGCTTGAGCACTTCCTGCAGGTGCCAGGCGATGGCCTCGCCCTCGCGGTCCTCATCGGTGGCGAGGAAGAGTTCGTCGGATTCCTTCAGCAGGTCCTTGAGCTTCTTGACCTGGGCCCGCTTGTCGGCGTTGACCACATAGATCGGCTGGAAGTCGTGGTCGACGTCCACACCGAGACGGCGGACCTCACCGGTGTACTTCTCGGGCACCTCCGCGGCGCCGTTGGGAAGGTCGCGAATATGCCCGACGCTCGCCTCGACGATGTAGCCAGGGCCGAGATAGCCCTTGATCGTCTTCGCCTTGGCAGGCGACTCGACGATGACGAGTCGGCGGCCGCCCTTCGCGGTCTCGCTGGTCGGGGACAACTTCGCTCTTCTCTCCGGTCGACGCTGGGGCCTCCCCGGGCTCTCGGCCCGAGGTCGGGTCTGCATGCACGGTTCGTGCCGCTGCGGAGTGTGACGGTACATCCCACCCCCGTGTCAAACGGGAAAAGCCCGCAACGGCCACTCGAACGGTAACCCGACTTGCACCGTTCCTGCCGCCCGGACCGCCCAGACCCTGCCCGCCCCTGTGCGGAGCGCGACCTCTCGGTTACCAAAACCCCCTGTTCGCCCGCGTTCCCCGGCCGGCCCTCAGAGGCGGGTGAGGCACCACACCCCGACGAGGAGGGAGATCAGCGAGACCAGGCTCGCGACGGTGACCGAGGCGACCGGGCCCACCCCCTGGGCCACGGGGCGACGCCGGCGGACACTGATCGCGGTCCAGGCCAGCAGCCCGCCCCCGAACAGGCAGAACACCATCCCCGCGAAGACCGCCGGTCCGCTCTCCATGGTCCCCCGAACCCTTCTTCCCGGCCGCTGTGCCGGCCCGGGGGTGAGGCTGGCACGCGCGAGCGGCGGGAAGGCGAACCGGAAGTGAACGCGGGGGCGACGGGGACGGGTGCGAGGGCGGCCGACCTCGGTGAGGGCGGTCGACCTCGGCAAGGGTGTCCGAAACCACTCGGAAGTTGGCGAACCCACCACCCTCCCGAGCCCTTCTTCCCTCCCGAGCCCTCGATCCGCCCTCACCGTCGTCCGGGCCGAAAGTCCCGCACCGTCATCTCACCGGCTCCAGGAAGCCCTGCTCGACCAGCAGCCGGATCTGGGCCGGGGTGCGGTCGCGCAGCACGACCGGGTCCTCGCCGAGGAGCTGGGCGATGGCGTCGAGGATGCGGCCCGCGCTCATCGTGCCGTCGCTCACCCCCGCGAAGCCGGCGCCGATGGTGTCCACCCGGGTGGCCCGGCGCATGCCGCGGTTCTGGCGCAGCACCACATGCTCCGGGTCCTCCGCGCCGGGCAGCCCGACCTGTTCCTGCACCACCTCGGCGGCCAGCTTGAAGCGTGCCGCGAGCAGCGCCGCGTCGTCGTGCGCGCGGAGGTGGTCGAGCCGCTCGAAGTGGGCCCGCACCGTGTCCCCGAGCGGCTGCTCGACCGGATGCGGCCATTCCTCCACCGTGACCGACGGCAGGTCGGCGCCCGACTTGCGCAGCGTGATCCAGCCGAAGCCGACCGCCTTCACCCCGCGCGCCTCGAACTCGTCCAGCCAGGCGTCGTACCGCGCCCGGTACTGGGCCGTGTCACCGCGGTGGTCGCCGGCGTCCCGCAGCCACAGCTCGGTGTACTGGCTGACGTCCTGCACCTCGCGCTGCACGATCCAGGCGTCGCACCCACGGGGCACCCAGGACCTGAGCCTGTCCTGCCAGTCCTCCCCTTCGACGTGCTGCCAGTTGGCGAGGAACTGCGCGAACCCTCCGTCCCCGAGCCGCTCCCCCGCCTCCTGAACGAGCGTGCGGCACAGATCGTCCCCGCCCATACCGCCGTCACGGTAGGTGAGCCGCGCGCCCGGCGAGATCACGAAGGGCGGGTTGGAGACGATCAGGTCGTACTTCTCGTCCGCGCGGATCGGCGCGAACAGCGACCCCTCGCGCAGGTCGGCGGCCGGAGCCCCGGAGAGGGCCAGGGTGAGCGCGGTGATGTGCAGCGCGCGCGGGTTGACGTCGGTGGCCGTCACGCGCGTGGCGTGCCGGGTGGCGTGCAGCGCCTGGATGCCGGAGCCGGTGCCGAGGTCAAGCGCGGAGGCCACGGGCGTGCGGACGGTGATGCCGGCCAGGGTCGTGGACGCCCCGCCGACGCCGAGGACGACGCCCTCGTGCGCACTGCCGATGCCGCCCGCGCCGCCGACCGCGCACCCGAGGTCGGACACGATGAACCAGTCCTCGTCCGCGGGCCCGCCGTACGGCCGCACGTCCACGGTCGCGGTGACGTCGCCCGCGCCGGCGCGGACCAGCCACCCGTCCTCCAGGCAGGCGCCGACGGGCAGCACGTCCGCCACACGCGCGTGCGGCACGGGCTGCTGCAACAGGAAGAGGCGCACGAGCGTCTCCAGCGGGGTGTCCCCGCGTGTGGCCCGGAAGGCGGGCACGGTCTCGCTGCGGGCCAGCGCCGCGTACGCGGGGGCGCCCAGCAGTTCGAGCAGTCCGTCGGCGGTGAAGGAGGCCCCGAGCAGCGCGTCCCGGAGGCGGGCGGCGGTGTCGGGACGGTCGGACGAGGGCAGGGGCGGCAGGCCGGTGTTACTCACGCCCTCCATTGTGGCCGCCGCCCTCTCCCCGCGCGTGCCGTGGCCCGCCGTGACCGGCCGCGACCGCCACGGCGGTGGCAGCCGTCGCGGGTCACGGCCGTGGGGGCCGGCGCGGCCGGCGCGGCCGGCGCGGCGGCCCCGTGATCACGGGGTGAGGGCGGCTGCGCGCCGGCGCGCCGTCAGCCCGTCGTGGACTGCGCCGGACCGGTGGCCGTCTTGCAGCTGGGCTGCCGGGCCATCGCCTCGCCGACCTCGCCCTCCTCCAGCGTCTTGAGGGCGTCGTTGCCGCTCTTGCTGAGCTTGTCCAGCTCGGCGGCGATGTCCTTCAGACCGTCGGCGAACTTCGCCTGGTCGTCCGTGTCGAGTCCGTCGACCTGCTTCTTCAGGGAGGCGTACGAGGCGGAGATGCCGTTGAGTTCCTTGACCGCGTCCGTCTGCTTCTTCTCGCCGTTCTCCACGTCCGGCGCCCCCGCCTTGGTCACGGCCGCACCGATCGCCTTGTAGGCGTCGGACATGTCCTGGAAGGCTTTCGAGTCGGTCTTCCGGACCTCTTCCGGGGTGCTGTTGTCCGAGGTCTCCTTCTGGATCGCGGCGTTGGCGGCCTGGATCTTCTTCGCCTGCGGCTGTACCGCGCCGCAGACCTGGTCCGCCCAGGAGTTCAGCTTCTCGTTGTCGTCGTCGCCGCCGCATCCCGTCAGCGCCAGTACCAGTACCGCACCGCTGGACAGCGCGGCCGCGAGCTTCTTGTTCACCGGATCGGCCCCTTCCATGACTCCCGGCCCCGGAAGATACACGCCGGACGCGCGACACCTCCCCGACGAATGTCTGCTGAGACCACCATTGAAGCCATTTGCACCATCGAGAGAAGGCTCATGACGAGGGGCTCACCGCACACAGCGCGGGCGGGCGACGCGTCATCACGACGCGCTGCCCGCCCGCACCTCGGACGGGGACTCGGTGGCGTGCCTACGAAACCACCGCCGGGTCGGCCGATGTGGAGTCCGGTTCGGCATCGCCTTCGGCGCCCATGGCGATCCCACGCCGTTTGGACACGTACACCGAGCCGACGATCACAGCCAGGGCGAGGACCGCGATCAGCACCCGTACGCCGACGTTCCTGTCCGCGCCGTAGGAGAACTGGATGACCGCGGGCGCGATGAGCAGCGCGACCAGGTTCATCACCTTCAGCAGCGGGTTGATGGCCGGTCCCGCGGTGTCCTTGAAGGGGTCGCCGACGGTGTCGCCGATGACGGTCGCCTCGTGGGCCTCGCTGCCCTTGCCGCCGTGATGGCCGTCCTCGACGAGTTTCTTCGCGTTGTCCCACGCGCCACCGGAGTTGGCGAGGAACACCGCCATGAGGGTGCCCGAGCCGATCGCGCCCGCGAGGAAGGCGCCGAGTGCCCCGACGCCGAGCGTGAACCCGATGAAGACGGGTGCCATCACGGCGAGCAGACCGGGTGTGGCGAGTTCGCGCAGGGCGTCCTTGGTGCAGATGTCGACGACCTTGCCGTACTCCGGTTTCTCGCTGTAGTCCATGATTCCGGGCTTCTCGCGGAACTGCCGCCGCACCTCGAAGACCACCGAACCCGCCGACCGCGACACCGCGTTGATCGCCAGTCCCGAGAAGAGGAAGACGACCGCCGCGCCCGCGATGAGCCCGACGAGGTTGTTGGGCTGCGAGATGTCCATCATCAGGCTCATCGGGGCGCCCTCCCCGCTGAGCCGTTCGCCCACCTCCCGTGCGCCGGTGGTGATGGCGTCGCGGTACGAGCCGAACAGCGCGGCCGCCGCGAGAACCGCCGTGGCGATGGCGATGCCCTTGGTGATGGCCTTGGTGGTGTTGCCGACGGCGTCCAGGTCGGTGAGCACCTGGGCGCCGGCACCCTCCACGTCGCCGGACATCTCGGCGATGCCCTGCGCGTTGTCGGAGACCGGTCCGAAGGTGTCCATCGCGACGATCACACCGACCGTGGTGAGCAGGCCGGTACCCGCGAGCGCCACCGCGAACAGCGCCAGCATGATCGACGTACCGCCGAGCAGGAAGGCCCCGTACACGCCGAGGCCGATCAGCAGGGCGGTGTAGACGGCCGACTCGAGCCCGAGGGAGATACCGGCGAGCACGACGGTGGCCGGGCCGGTGAGCGAGGTCTTCCCGATGTCCTTGACGGGGCGCCGGGTGGTCTCGGTGAAGTAGCCGGTGAGCTGCTGGATGAGGGCGGCGAGGACGATACCGATGGCGACCGCGACGAGCGCGAGGACCCGCGGGTCGCCGTCCTTGCCCTGGATCGTCGCGTCCGTGACACCGTCGAGCCCGGCGTACGACGACGGCAGATAGACGAACACGGCGATCGCGACCAGGACGACCGAGATCCCCGCGGAGATGAAGAAGCCGCGGTTGATCGCGCTCATCCCGCTGCGGTCGGTGCGTCTGGGGGCCACCGCGAAGATGCCGATCATCGCGGTGAGGACGCCGATCGCCGGCACGAGCAGCGGGAAGGCCAGTCCGGCGTCGCCGAAGGCGACCGAGCCAAGGATCAGCGCGGCCACCAGCGTCACGGCGTACGACTCGAACAGGTCGGCCGCCATGCCCGCGCAGTCGCCGACGTTGTCGCCCACGTTGTCGGCGATGGTCGCGGCATTGCGCGGGTCGTCCTCCGGAATACCCTTCTCGACCTTGCCGACCAGGTCGGCGCCGACATCGGCGGCCTTGGTGAAGATGCCGCCGCCGACCCGCATGAACATCGCGATGAGCGCGGCCCCGAGCCCGAAGCCCTCGAGCACCTTCGGCGCGTCGGCCGCGTACACGAGCACCACGCAGGCGGCGCCCAGCAGACCGAGTCCGACGGTGAACATGCCGACCACACCGCCCGTACGAAAGGCGATCCTCATCGCTTTGTGCGAGACGGCGGTGAGATCCTTTTCCGGCTCTCCCGGAGCCGGTGTCGCCTCGCGGGCCGCCGCGGCGACTCGCACGTTGGCGCGGACGGCGAGCCACATGCCGATGTATCCGGTGGTCGCCGAGAACGCCGCTCCGATCAGGAAGAAAACCGATCGTCCGGCACGCTGGTTCCAATCGTCCGCGGGCAGCAGCAGGAGCAGGAAGAACACGGCTACGGCGAATACGCCGAGCGTGCGAAGCTGGCGGGCCAGATAGGCGTTGGCACCCTCCTGGACCGCTGCGGCGATCTCCTTCATTTTTTCGGTGCCCTCGCCGGCCGCGAGCACCTGGCGCACCAGGATGCCCGCGACGGCCAGCGCTGCCAGTGCTACGAGCCCGATGACCACCACGAGCACACGGTTGCCGTCGGTCAGCACGGCAGCTGCGAGGGAGAGGGGTTGGCCTGGCTGATGTGAGAGCGAAAGCTCCGCCATTCGTCCTCCTTGACGCTTGGGCTGAGCTCAAGATGTGGACGGGATTGTAGGTACCCGGAACCTGATCAAAACAGAGTGCGTTAAATGTAAATGGCCGCACGTGCTCTTCACGCAATGATCGCCGGACGACCCGGGAACCACAATCCGTAATGCCACTGAGGCATTCGGGGGACCATTCACCTGATCAGGCGGATGATCCTTTCGGTGATCGCGCAAAAACCTTTTTGATCACCTGGCTGGTCGTGAATGAATTCACGCGGTGAACGGCGCTGCGGACAGCCCGCCCGGAGCCGCTCGCACGCTCCCGGGCGCACAGGACCGTATGCCCGGGGACCACCCGGAGGGGACTGAGGGTGAGGACGGAGCCTGAGGGCGGAGCGCGGGGGCGGCCGGTACAGGGGCCACTGTAGGCGCGGGCGATCACACCCGCACATGCCGAAGGGCCCCACAGGTGGTGGGGCCCTTCGGTACGAGCGAGTCGGGCACGCCCGACCAGACGGGTCAGACGGGTCAGACGGGGAAGGTGGCCGGCGGCGTGGTGGACCACCTCATGCGGATCGATCCGCCGTGTTCCCCGGCACTGACCTCGACATCGTCGACGAGTCCGCTGATGACCGCGAGGCCCATCTCGTCCTCCTCGATCTCGGCCTCGGTGCTCCCGGGACCCCCGCCGGGCGTGCGCCCGCCGGGAACCGCGTGGGGCGCCTCGTCACCGACCTCGATGGAGAACTGCTTCTCCTCCTCGATCAGCAGCACCTTCACAGGGGCCGAGATGCCGCCGTTCTGGTGCAGTCCGACGGCACGCGTGCACGCCTCACCGACGGCCAGCCGGACCTCGTCGAGGACGGCCTCGTCCACTCCGGCCCTGCGCGCCACCGCTGCCGCCACCAGGCGGGCGGTCCTGACATGCTCGGGCAGCGCGCTGAAGCGGAGCTCAACGGTGGCCATGCATCCCCCTCGCAGACTTCGGGCGTGCTGTGGGGAGGCACCGGGCCGCCGAAGAGCCCGGTCCTCCTCGTACTTCACTGCTGCTCCCGGACGCGGACGCCCGGGACCGGTGATCAGTCGGTGGCCGCCACCGCTTCCTCGACCGAGGTGTGGATCGGGAACACCTTGGTGAGGCCGGTGATACGGAAGATCTTGAGAATGCGCTCCTGGTTGCAGACCAGGCGCAGCGAGCCCTCATGGGCACGCACACGCTTCAGGCCGCCGACCAGCACGCCGAGTCCGGTTGAATCGAGGAAGTCCACACCCTCCATGTCGACGACAAGGTGGAAACTGCCGTCATTCACCAGCTCGACCAGCTGCTCGCGCAGCTTGGGCGCGGTATATACGTCGATTTCGCCACCGACCCTGACGATCGTGCGATCGCCCATGGTCTCGGTCGACAGGGACAGGTCCACGGATCCTCCAGCACCTAGCTTTCGAGCGGTCGCCCTTGGGGCATCTCGGCTCAGCCCCCGGGACGGTTCGCCAGCCGCGATGGCATTCAATCACTTACCGGCAGGCGTGCACGACGCCTTGGACCCATTGTCCGTCATGCCGGTGACACACTCGGTGCCGATGGCCAAGAATCTCCGACCCGATCGGCCCCCGGCGGACAGCACACCCCGGCCCTCGCCGGGGGCGCTCCTCGACCGGCTCGCAGCCGGACCGAGCAGGGCTTCGCGCATTACTCATACGGAGCACTTGCCCCCGCGCGCGGGTCGCCATGCCGTCTGGCCGGACCGGATCCGGGCGGAGGTGCTCGCCGCCGTGCAGGCCGCGGGCATCGACCATCCGTGGGCCCACCAGGCACGCGCCGCCGAGCACGCCCTCGACGGCGAGTCCGTCGTGGTCGCCACCGGTACCGCCTCCGGCAAGTCCCTGGCGTATCTCACGCCCGTCCTGTCGGCGCTCCTGGACGGCTCCGAGGCCCCGAACGGCCGCGGCGCGACCGCCCTCTACCTGGCCCCCACGAAGGCCCTGGCGGCCGACCAGTGCCGTGCTGTGAAGGAACTTTCACAACCTTTGGGCCATTCGGTGCGCGCGGCGGTCCACGACGGCGACACCCCGTTCGAGGAACGCGAGTGGATCCGCCAGTACGCCAACTACGTCCTGACCAACCCCGACATGCTGCACCGGGGCCTCCTCCCGTCCCACGCCCGCTGGTCCTCCTTCCTGAAATCGCTGAAGTACGTCGTCGTCGACGAGTGCCACACCTACCGGGGCGTCTTCGGCTCGCACGTCGCCCAGGTGCTGCGCCGGCTGCGCCGCCTCTGCGCCCGCTACGGCGCCTCGCCCGTGTTCCTGCTCGCCTCCGCCACCGCCGCCGAGCCCGCGGTCGCCGCCCGCCGTCTCACCGGTCTGCCGGTGGTCGAGGTCGCCGACGACGCCTCACCTCGCGGTGAACTGGTGTTCGCCCTCTGGGAGCCTCCGCTGACCGAGCTGCACGGCGAGAAGGGCGCCCCCGTCCGGCGTACGGCCACCGCCGAGGCCGCCGACCTGATGACCGACCTCACCGTCCAGGGCGTCCGCTCGGTCACCTTCGTGCGCTCCCGGCGCGGCGCCGAGTTGATCTCGGTGATCGCCCAGGAACGCCTCGCCGAGGTCGACCGCTCGCTGGCCCGGAGGGTGGCGGCCTACCGGGGCGGCTATCTCCCCGAGGAACGCCGCGCCCTCGAACGTGCCCTGCACTCCGGCGAACTCCTCGGACTGGCCGCGACGAACGCCCTGGAACTGGGCGTGGACGTCTCCGGTCTGGACGCCGTGGTGATCGCCGGTTATCCGGGAACCCGGGCGTCCCTGTGGCAGCAGGCGGGCCGAGCGGGCCGGTCCGGGCAGGGCGCCCTCGCCGTCATGGTCGCCCGTGACGATCCCCTGGACACCTTCCTCGTCCATCACCCCGAGGCCCTGTTCGACCGGCCCGTGGAATCCACCGTCCTCGACCCCGACAACCCCTACGTGCTCGCCCCGCACCTGTGCGCGGCGGCCGAGGAACTACCGCTGACGGACGAGGATCTGGCACTGTTCGGCCCGGCCACCGAGGAGCTGCTGCCGCAGCTGGAGGCCGCGAAGCTGCTCCGCCGCCGGACGAAGGCCTGGCACTGGACCCGCAGGGAACGGGCCGCCGACCTGACCGACATCCGCGGGGAGGGCGGCCGTCCCGTCCAGGTCGTCGAGGACGGGACGGGACGGCTGCTCGGCACGGTGGACGCCGGCGCCGCGCACACGACCGTCCACGAGGGCGCGGTCCACCTGCACCAGGGCCGCACGTATCTCGTCCGCTCCCTCGACCTGGAGGATTCCGTCGCCCTGGTCGAGCAGGCCGCCCCGGCCTACACGACGGTCGCCCGCGACACGACGTCGATCTCCTTGCTGGAGACGGACACCGAACTCCCTTGGGGCGACGGCCGTCTGTGCTTCGGCTCCGTCGAGGTCACCAACCAGGTGGTCTCCTTCCTGCGTCGACGTGTCATCACCGGCGAGGTGCTCGGTGAGACGAAACTCGACCTGCCGCCCCGTACGCTGCGCACCCGCGCGGTGTGGTGGACGGTCACCGAGGACCAGCTGGACCGGGCCCGGATCAACCCGGAGATCCTCGGCGGCTCCCTGCACGCTGCCGAGCACGCTTCGATCGGCATGCTGCCCCTCTTCGCGACCTGCGACCGCTGGGACATCGGCGGGGTCTCCGTCCCCCTGCACCCCGACACCCTGCTGCCCACCGTCTTCGTCTACGACGGTCATCCGGGCGGGGCCGGCTTCGCCGAGCGCGCCTTCCACACCGCCGGCGACTGGCTCACCGCCACCCGGCAGGCGATCGCCTCCTGCGAGTGCGAGGCCGGGTGCCCGTCCTGCATCCAGTCCCCCAAGTGCGGCAACGGCAACGAGCCTTTGCACAAGCGAGGTGCGGTACGGCTCCTCACGGTGCTGCTGGAGGGGGCACCGGTGAAGGAGGACGGGGCGGGGGAGAGCGAGGCGGAGCGGGCGGGCAGTACGGGCCCGACGGGCGGTATGGCGGCGGAGGCCGGCCCGGGGTGAGCGGCAGCGGGGGCCACCGGACCGGCCGGCCCCGCCCGTGCCCTGACCTCCGCCTCGAACAGTGCTCGTCCTGCGGCCACCGACACGTCCGAGACCTCGCCCTCGAGGGTGCACCGCACCAGGCGCGTGCCCTGTGCCCCGGCCACCCGGTCGGCCCGCGCGCAGGCCGCCGTCGTACCGTCCATCCACCGGCCCGCCGCCGCCAGCGCGGCGAGATCCGCACCGCCGGCCGCCCGGTGCCGGACCACGACGGCCTGTCCCAGGGTGAGGACGGCGCCGAAGACGACACACAGCACGGTGATCGCCCCGACGCTCCAGACGGTCGCGGAACCCCGGTCGGGTACCTGTCCGGAGTACCGGCGCCGACCTGGGGGCCGGGCCTGGTGCCGGCGGTACTCCTGACGCCGGTCCGCGTCCCGGCACCGGTCGGGCTCCTGGTGGCGGTTGCCGTCCGGGCTCAGTCCCCGCCCGGGCCCGGCCGCCTCCCGTCCGGCCTGTGCGGCGCGCCCTCCGGCACGCTCCCCACGGGTACGGCGCTCGGCCCTCCGGTCCGACGGACCGGCTCCACACCCCCGCCCGCGCCCTCGGCCACGCCCCCGGTCGCTCTGCCGTCGCCGCCTGTCACGGAGCTCCTGCTTCACGTGTCCGCCCCCACGGTCTCCTCCACGGCCGCCACCGCCTCCTCCCGTACGTCGAAGGGCAGTCCGTGCAGCAGCGGGGGCCTGGCCACGACCGTCACGCGGACGTGCGTCGCCTCCCGGCGCACGGTGACCTCCGCGCCGGACGGTGCCGCCCGGCGGGCCACCTCGGCGACGGCACCGGGGGAATCCTGCCGGGCCGCCGCGCGGGCACCGGTGCGGGCCGCGTCCACGCACCGGATCTGCGCCGCCACCACCAACAGCGCCCACACCAGCGCCATCGCGAACATCACCAGTACGGGCAGCACCATCGCCGACTCCGCCGTCACGAAGCCGCGGTCCGAGCGCCGTTCACATGTCGCCATCGAGCGCCTGCTCCACGATCCTCGTCAGCGCCTCGTCGACCGGGCCGCTCGTGACCACCTTGTAGAGCACGACGGCGAAGGCCACCGCCGCCACGATGCCCATGGCGTACTCGGAAGTGACCATTCCGGCGTCCTTCCGTGAGGCGCGCCCCCTGCACAGCAGGGCATACAACCGAGCCCGTACCACCTGCACCACCTGATACATCTCCACTCCTTCATGCGAAAGTCCTGTTGAAACACCACTCGCCTGTCTGACGGTTCGTCCTGCCGCCGTTCCGGTTCCCTCCCGTCATCGACCACCTCCTCCCAGCACCCCGCCGGCGAGTCCGATCACCACGGGCAGCACGCCGACCGCGATGAAGGCGGGAAGGAAGCACAGCCCGACCGGCGCGGTGACCATGACGGCGGCCCGCCGTGCCCGTGCCGTCGCCTCGCGGGCCCACTGCGCGCGGGAGTCCGCGGCGAGCCGCGCGACGGGCGCGGCCATGGGGAGTCCGGACACGTCAGCCCGTTCCAGCAGCCTGGCCAGGGCCGCGGCTCCCGGCACAGCGGCCAGCCGGCGCCAGGCCTCGCCCGGTTCCCCACCGAGCCGTACCTCCGCCGCGCCTCCGGCCAGCGCGTCCCCGACCGGCCCGCCCAGG
Source organism: Streptomyces sp. NEAU-W12 (assembly GCF_026242095.1). Lineage (NCBI taxonomy): Bacteria > Bacillati > Actinomycetota > Actinomycetes > Kitasatosporales > Streptomycetaceae > Streptomyces > Streptomyces sp. NEAU-W12. Next base: position 54,300 of record NZ_JAPJDM010000030.1, on the reverse strand, counting down.
GCCTCACCGACGGCCTGCGCAGCGGGCACGGGTCCGGCGCCGGCCGCGATGCAGGCGGCCAGCAGATCGGCGGCAAGGGGGAGTTGCCGTGCCGCACAGGCCTGCGCGCGTTCCCGCTCGTGCGCGCCGGCCACCGTCTGCCGCAGGCGCCATCGCCACAGTCCGGTGGCGCAGGCCAGCCCGACCAGTACTCCGGTGGGACCGCCCACCAGTAACCAGCCCGCGCAGGCCACGCCAGCCGGAGGCAGCCAACCGCGCGCACCTTCCGGCACGGTGAGGCGCGGCCGGGCAGTCGCCTGTCCTTCGGCCAGCATCTCGGCCAGCCGTCGTCGCAGCCGGCGCTCGCACCGCACGTGGCGCAGCCACCAGGCCGGCCAGCCGAGCGCCAGCGCCGCCCCCACCACAATCCCCAGCCTGTGGACAGCCTCGCCGCTCATGCCGACACCTCCTCGGCACCCCGCATGATCCGCAGCACCCACCACAGCCCCAGGCCCTCCAGGACCCCGCCGGCCACGAGACAGCCGAGCCCCGACGGGGTGTGCAGGAGGACGTGCAGGGGGTCGGCCCCGAGTGCGGCGCCGAGCCCGAGCCCCAGGGCGGGGAGCCCTGCGAGTACCACCGCGGTGGCGCGGGCACCGGACAACTGGGCGCGCAGGTCGGCACGCTGGTCCCGTTCGGCACGCAGCGCCGCTTCCAGCCTGTCCAGTCCGGCCGCGAGTCCCGCCCCCTGGTCCACGGCGACCCGCCAGCACGCGGCGAGTCCCCGGAGCCCTTCGGCGCCCGGCTGCCGCGCCGCCGCCGCGAGCCCTTCCGGCACGTCCCCGCCGAACCGTGCCGCCGCCAGCACCGCCGCCTGGGCGGCACCGAGCCCACCGGAGTCCCGCACGGCCGGTGACAGCGCCTCACCCGGCTGCCGCCCCGCGCGCACCTCCCCGGCGAGCGCCCCGCACAGTGCGATCACCGCGTCGCCCCGGCGCTCACGGGCCCGGCGCTCCCCAGCGGCCAGCCGCCCCCGCCGCAGCAACGGCACCCCGACCGCGCCCGCGACGAGCGGCAGCGCCGATGCGCCCAGCAGCGCGAGCACCGCCCCGGCGGCCAGGGCCCACCATTCGGCCCGCAGTCTTCCCCGGATGCGTCCCCACGCGCGGATCACCCGGGGCCATCCCGGTGGCCCGCTCCCGACCGGCCCCCCGTGGGCCAGCAGCAGCCGCGCCCGCCTGGCTCCGGCCCGCCGGCCGCCCAGCAGCCACGCGGCGGCCCCCAAACACGCCATGGCCGTCCCCACCGACATCCCGGTCGGCATCCCGGCAGTCCCGTTCACCCTCGGTCCTTCCTCACCGTCTGCTGTCTCCACCGGTTCAGCGGCCCTTCGGTCAAGGGCTCCTCGGTCAAAGACCTCTCGTCCAGAGGCCGACCTCCCGCGAGCCGGCCTCCCACGAGCCGCCCGCTCACAGTCCGCCGCCGTCGGCGCCGCCGCTCCGGAGCAGGACCCGCAGCCGCTCCCATCCCCGCTCGGGGACGAACGCGTCGGAGCCCCAGCGCAGGGCGGGCACGGTCCGCACCAGCCCCGACGCGTCCCGTTCCAGCACGTGCAGCTCAGCGATCCGCCGCCCGCCGGTCCGGTCGCGGACGAGGTGCAGCACCACGGACAGGGCAGCTGCCAGCTGGCTGTGCAGTCCGAAACGGTCGAGCCCGGCCGCCGTGCCGAGCGCCTCCAGCCGGGCGGGCACGTCCGCGGCGGCATTGGCATGGACGGTCCCGGCGCCCTCGTGTCCGGTGTTGAGGGCCGCCAGCAGATGGACCACCTCGGGGCCGCGCACCTCACCCACGACCAGCAGGTCCGGCCGCATCCGCAGCGCCTGGCGCACCAGGTCCTCGAGCGTGACGAGCCCGGCGCCCTCCTGGTTCGCGGGCCGGGTCTCCAGGCGCACGACGTGCGGATGGTCGGGCCGCAGTTCGGCCGAGTCCTCGGCGAGGACGATCCTCTCGTCCGGACCGACCAGCCCCAGCAACGCGCTGAGCAAGGTCGTCTTACCGGTCCCGGTGCCGCCGCTGACCAGGAAGGACAGCCGTGCGTCGAGCAGTGCGCGCAGAATCCGGTCGCCGCCCGGCGGCACCGTGCCGGCCGCCGTCAGTTCGTCCAGGGTGAAGGCTCGGGGCCGTACGACGCGCAGCGACAGGCAGGTGCAACCGACGGCCACCGGGGGCAGCACGGCGTGGAGCCGCGTCCCGTCGGGCAACCGCGCGTCGACCCAGGGCCGGGCGTCGTCCAGACGGCGGCCTGCCACGGCGGCGAGCCGCTGGGCGAGCCTGCGTACGGCCACCGCGTCCGGGAAGGAGACGCCCGTCAGCTCCAGTCCGCCGCCCCGGTCCACCCAGACCCGGTCGGGCGCCGACACGAGCACGTCGGTGACCGACCGGTCGGCGAGGAGCGGGTCCAGCGGTCCGCTGCCGATCAGTTCGGACCGCAGGTGTTCCGCGGCGCCCAGCACTTCGGCGGCACCGAGCACCCGCCCCTGCTCCCGCAGGGCCTGAGCCACCCGCGCGGGCGTCGGTTCGGACCCGCTCTCCGCGAGCCACCGCCGTACTCCGTCGAGCAGTCCGGGAGGCGCCCCCGGCCCACTCCCGGCGGCGCTCACCGGCGTACCGGGCGTCCTTCCCGCCATCGGCGCCCCGGCCCCGTGCCCCGCCGCCCCGCCGCTACGGGAGCCCGCGGCAGCCACACCGCCGCCCCCGCCACCGGCCGGGGCCATGTCCCCGAACCCTGTTGGTGGCGTCCCCCACGACTCCGGGGGCAGGGCAGCCTCCCGGCCGCCCGCCGGCATCCCGTGCGGCCCCTCCGGCCTCTGACGTACTCCGATGTTCATGCGGCCCTCGCCTCCACCAGCGCCCGCTCCCAGAACTCCTTGCAGAACCGGGCCAGTGGGCTCCGGCTCGACGCCCCGGGTGGCCGTCCCGAACCGGGCGGGCGCTGCAGTCCGGGCTCGACGGGTACGTCGCCCACGAGAGGCAGGCCGAGCAGCCGGGCCACCTCCCGGTCGTCGAGGCCGGGCGCGTACGGGCCGCGCACCGCCACCCGCAGGTCCCGCAGCACCATGCCGACGGCGGAGACGACGCGTCCGGCCGCCGCGACGGCGCGCAGTTCGGCGGGGACCACCAGGAGCCCGAGGTCGAGTTGCGCGAGGATCTCGGCCACCCCGCCGTCGACGCGCCGGGGCAGGTCGACCACGACCGCGCCGCCCCCTCGCCGGGCCGCGGCGAGCACCGCCCGTACGGCCTGCGGCGGCACGGTGACGCAGTCGCCGCGATCCCAGCTGAGCACCCGCAGGGAGTGCAGTTCGGGCAGCGACTCCTCCAGGGCGCCACCGCCGACCCGCCCCCGTGAGGCGGCGAAAGCGGGCCAGCGCAGCCCTTCCGCCGTTTCGCCGCCGAGGACCACGTCGAGTCCGCCGCCCAGCGGATCCGCGTCCACCAGGAGGGTGCGCAGCCCCTCACGCGCCGAAGTGACGGCGAGCGCGCACGCGAGCGTGGAGGCGCCGGCCCCGCCCCGGCCGCCGAGGACGCCGACGGTCAGGGCCGGCCGGCCCACGCCCTCGGCCACATCGGCGATGCGGTCGACCAGCCACTGCTCGCCATCGGGCAGCATCAGCACATGGTCGGCGCCGATCTCGACGGCCCGGCGCCAGACCCCGGAGTCGTCCTGGTCGCGGCCGACCAGCACCACTCCGCGCCGCCGCGCGGCACCGCGCACGCGCCGCGCGGCGTCGTCCCCGACGAGGACGAGCGGTGCGGCCTCCCAGCTGCCCCGCTGCTCCGGTACCCCGTGGTGGACCTCCGGGGTGGCACCGGCCGCCGCGCACAGGCGCAGCAGATCGTCGAGAAGTCCGGCGTCCTCGGTGACGATCAGCGGTCCGCCCGGCCGGCCTCCGGCGGCGGGCGGATCGTGTGTAACGGTTCCTGCCATTTCCTTCCCCCTTCGCTGCATCACGCGCCGCCTCTGCGGCCCCGCGATTCCCAGACGTGTGAAGAACCGGCAAGCGGTCTTCTTATGAACGGCCGGTGGAAACCGGCCGTACGCGACTCGGCAAACGGAACGGGCGGTGAACCCGCCGCGAGCGGGACGCGCTGGAATCACGGTGCGGCGATCCGGAAAATCGTGTGGATCTTGGTCGAAAACTGTGGACAGTCCGACGCCTGTGAATATCGCCGTCACCCGTACCGGTGAGTCCCGGGCACCCCTGGGAGAATCTCGCAGAGCACCCCAATGACTACGCAGAGCAACGAGCCATGGGCATGACAATCAATCCGGGCAGGGCCGTCGAGCGGCGCCTCGGCTGTGAAGAGAAGGAGGAAAACCCACCCGGACATGCGACGACCCCCGCCGGGGGGGAGAGCGGGGGTCGTCCCCACGGCCGACTCGGGGGGGGAGGAGCCGGACCGGGTTAGCACGGTCGCGAACGATCCGTGACTTCCATGGTGTACCCGAGAGCCCTCTCAGGCAAACCCACGCGCCACACCTTACGCCGAATGGGCTGCCCCTATGCTCAGGGGCGTGGAAAACCACTCACTGCCCCGTACAGCCGCCTTCTTCGACCTGGACAAGACGGTCATTGCGAAGTCGAGCACGCTCACGTTCAGCAAGTCGTTCTACCAAGGCGGTTTGATCAACCGCAGGGCAGTCCTGCGTACCGCGTATGCCCAGTTCGTCTTCCTGGCCGGCGGCGCCGACCACGACCAGATGGAGCGGATGCGCAAGTACCTGTCCGCACTGTGCCGCGGCTGGAACGTCCAGCAGGTCAAGGAGATCGTCGCCGAGACCCTGCACGACCTGATCGACCCGATCATCTACGACGAGGCCGCCACCCTCATCGAGCAGCACCACACCGCCGGCCGCGACGTGGTGATCGTGTCCACCTCGGGCGCCGAGGTGGTCGAGCCGATCGGCGAGCTGCTGGGCGCGGACCGGGTCGTCGCCACCCGCATGGTCGTGGGCGACGACGGGTGCTTCACCGGGGAGGTGGAGTACTACGCGTACGGGCCGACGAAGGCCGAGGCGATCAGGGAGCTGGCCGAGTCGGAGGGCTACGACCTCGCCCGCTGCTACGCCTACAGCGACTCGGCGACCGATGTACCGATGCTGGAGTCCGTGGGCCACCCGCACGCCGTGAACCCGGACCGGACGCTGCGCCGCGAAGCCGTCGCGCGCGCATGGCCGATCCTGGACTTCCACCGGCCCGTCCGGCTCAAGCAGCGCATCCCCGCGCTCTCCGTCCCGCACCGCCCGGCCCTTGTGGCGGTGGCCGCGATAGGAGCCGCCGCGGCCACCGCGGGCCTGGTCTGGTACACCAGCCGACGCCGCGCGCCGGTGGCCTGACCGGGCACAGCGAAGACGCACCCGCGGGTGCGGGTTTCCGTCCGGCACCCGGACGCCCGATCGGCGCGCCTTCGAACCCAAAAGTAAAGAAGCGGGCCCTCCACTTCCGCTTGCTTGGAACCTGGAGTACAAAGGACTCAACGGCCCGCGAGACCAAGGACATCCGAGAGGATCACCTTCACAACGCATTTGGCCCCACGGACCGAGCATGGCCACAGGGCACCCACGCGACGTCGACCCGTCGATTACGGGCCAGCCGCACCAGGGACGGGCAGAGTTCCCGACCTGATGGGTACATATCGAGGACGCCTGGTAACCAGGTGGACATGCCAGCGGCGGTACGAGAACTCGTACCGCCGCATTTCTGCGCAGGCCCCCGCACTCGGGCCCCGAGCGCGCGTTACGCCGCCCCGCGCTGCAGTGCCTCGCACACCGCCGTGGACTCGCGTGCCCCCAGCTCGACCGCCCGGCCGCAGTGGGCGATCCAGGCGGCCACACCCCCGGGGGTGCCGGAGACGTAGCCCTCCAGCGCCGTCAGATAGGCCTCGCGGCCCAGCTCGGCGTGACCGACCTCGGCAGGGCAGACCGACTTCGGGTCCAGTCCGCTGCCGACCAGCACGATGCGCTCGGCCGTACGTGCGAGAAGGCCGTTGTGGGAGGTGAAGGGGCGCAGCGCGAGCAGTTCGCCGTGCACGACGGCGGCCGTGACCAGCGCCGGGGCGGGACCGCCCGCGATGATCAGTCCGGCCAGGCCCTCCAGCCGACCGTGTGTCTCCGCCGAGCCGGGCAGCGGAAGGCCGATCAAGGGCTCGTCGACCCGCTCACCGTCCTTCCTGGGCCGTCCGACCCGGTCGGCCCGGTCGGCTGCCGCCACCAGGTGCAGCCGGGCGAGCACCCTCAGCGGGGACTGCCGCCAGATGGTCAGCAACTGGCCCGCCTCGGCGGACAGCCGCAGCGCGGCGCCCATCGTGCGTGCCTCGTCGTCGGTGCCGAAGTCGCTGCGCCTGCGCACCTCCTCCAGCGCCCAGTCCGCGCCGGACAGCGCGGCCGAGCCGCGGGCGCCGCGCAGCGCCGCCTCGGAAGTGATCTCGTTGCTGCGCCGCCGCATGACCCGGTGTCCGTAGACGCGGTCCACGGCCTTGCGCACGGTTTCCACGGATTCGGCCACACCGGGCAGCGAGCCCAGGGCCGCGAGCGGATCGGCGGTCGCCCCTGTCGTACTCATGAGTACGACATTACGCACCCCCGGCGCCCGCCCCTCGAAGGAGTGGCCTTCCTCACGCCGGACCGCCGCTCGCGGCCACGGCGGAGACCGCCGCTCACCCCTCCGCGGCGGGTGCCCCGGGTACGCCCTTGGGAGCCGGGGCGGGACTGGCGGACAGGAAGGACTTCCAGCCCTGCTTCGGGGCCTCGCCCACATTCAGGGTGCGCAGCTTCTCCAGGGTCTGCGGGTCCTGGGCGTCCAGCCAGTCCGCGAGCTGCCGGAAGGAGACGCAGCGCACCTCCGGCTTGGTGCACACCGCCTCGACGGCCTCCTCGACGGCGCGCATGTAGGTGCCGCCGTTCCAGGACTCGAAGTGGTTGCCGATGACCAGAGGTGCCCGGTTGCCGTCGTAGGCCCGCTGGAAGCCCGCGATGAGGCCGTCCCGCATCTGGTCGCCCCACAGTTCGTGCTTCGCGGGGTCGCCCTGGGTGGTGGTGCCGGACTGGTTGACCATGAAGTTGTAGTCCATGGTGAGCTGCTCGAAGGAGTGCCCGGGGAACGGGACGAGCTGCAGCGACAGGTCCCACAGGCCCCGCTTCTTCTTCGGCCACACCTGGTTGTTGACGCCACTGGTGTCGTAACGGAAGCCCAGTTCGCTCGCGGCCCTCGTGAAGTTCTCCTGACCTTCCAGGCAGGGGGTACGGGCGCCGATGAGCTCCTTGTCGTAGTCGAAGGGCAGGGGGGCCGCGTCCTTCATGCCGGTGTGTGTCTTCCAGGACTTCACGAACTCCTTGGCCTGGGCGATCTCGTCCTTCCACTCCTCCACCGACCATTCGCCGACCCCGCCGTCGGCACCACAGAAGTGGCCGTTGAAGTGGGTGCCGATCTCGTTGCCCTCCAGCCACGCGAGGCGCAGCTGCTCCACGGTGGCCGCGATGCCCTCCGCATCGTTGAAGCCGATGTCCGAACGGCCCGGTGAGTGCTGCGGCGGGCGGTACAGGTCCCGCTTCTCCTCCGGGAGCATGTACACGCCGCTCAGGAAGTACGTCATGCTCGCGTCGTTCTCCCTGGCGACCTTGCGGAAGTGCGAGAAGAGCTTCTGGCCGTCCTCACCCGCGCCGTCCCACGAGAAGACGACGAACTGCGGGGGCTTCTCGCCGGGCTTCAGCCGCTCGGGCTCGGTCAGGTACGGCTGCTCCCCGGTGTACGCGGTGGAGCCGTCGCCGATCAGACGGACCACCTTCTCCGGCGCGGGCGCCGGCTTCGCCCTCTCGGGGCCGTGCGACTCCTTTCCGGGTCCCTCGGCGCCGGTTCCGCAGCCGGCGAGCGAGGCGGCGCAGACCGCGGTGATCACGGTGCCCACGGCGATCCTTCGGGTGGCGGCCATGTCCGCCCACCTTCTTCCTTCTCTCGGGCCAACCCTGGCGGGGGCGATGTCTGGTGCCGTGTCGGCCCAGGCCGACAGAGCCGCCAAGGTCGCACGCAATCGAGAAGGAATTAGTACGACAAGCCGATGGAATGCCCACTTCACCCGTAAAGGTGATTCATTGCCCCATTTACCGGGAAAATCTATGCCTGCCCTTTACTCTGGATTACGATCCGTTTACTGATAGTTGGGATCCCCTCGTTCCGACGCCGTGCCCCAGGGCCGCGTCCCCCTGCAGTCGATCGGGTCACCACCCCCTTTCCGTGACCGCGCAGCCCCCCGGAGGAGACGGGAAACATGCCAGCCTGTGTTCCCACCCACGCCGCCGACCCGAACCGGCCCGAACGCGCTCATCCACCGCACAGTCCGCCACCGGCCCGGCCGCCCCGGCCCCGCCGCCTGCGCATCGCGGGCGCCGACCTGTCGGCCGCCGTGGCGGTCTTCCTGATCGCCCTGCCCCTGTCGCTCGGCATCGCCCTCGCCACCGGCGCGCCGCTCCAGGCCGGCCTGGTCGCCGCCGCCGTGGGCGGAATCGTCGCCGGACGGATCGGCGGCTCCCCGCTCCAGGTCAGCGGTCCGGCCGCCGGACTCACCGTCGTCACCGCCGACCTCATCCAGCAGTACGGATGGCGGACGACCTGTGCCATCACCGTCCTCGCCGGGCTCGCCCAGATCGGCCTGGGCTGCCTGCGGGTGGCGCGCGGCGCGCTCGCCGTCAGCCCTGCGATCGTGCACGGCATGCTCGCCGGCATCGGCGTCACCATCGCCGTCGCCCAGGTACACATCGTCCTCGGCGGCACCCCACAGAGCTCCGTCCCCGACAACCTCCGGGCGCTTCCAGCCCAGTTGGCGAACGTGGACCCCGCCGCCGTCGCGGTGAGCGTGCTCACCCTGGCCCTGCTCCTGCTGTGGCCGAGACTGCCCGGACAGGCCGGACGCCTTCTGCGCAGGATCCCCGCCGCTCTCGTCGCCGTCACCGGGGCCACCGCGACGGCCGCAGCGGCCGGACTCGTCCTGGCCGAGGTCGACCTGCCGTCCTGGCGCAGCCACGCATTGGCCGGGCTCCCCGAAGGGCCCGTGCTCGGGCTCGTCGCCGCCGTGCTCACCACCACGCTGGTGTGCAGCGTTCAGTCGCTGCTGGGCGCGGTCGCCGTGGACAAACTGGTGTCCCGGCGCCCCGGCCCGGGCCAAGTCCCACGCTCCGACCTGGACCGCGAACTGCTCGGCCAGGGCAGCGCGAACATCGCCTCCGGCTGCCTCGGCGGCCTGCCCGTGGCCGGGGTGGCCGTGCGCAGTTCCGCGAATGTGCACGCAGGTGCCGTGAGCCGGAACTCCACGATGCTGCACGGCGTTCTCGTAGTGGTCGCCGCGTTGCTGATGGTTCCCCTCCTGGAGCTCATCCCGCTGGCCTCGCTCGCTGCCCTGGTGATGGCCGTCGGCATCCAGATGGTGTCCCTGCACCACATCCGCACGGTGACCCGCCACCGTGAAGCCCTGGTCTACGCCGTGACCGTCGTCGGCGTGGTCTTCGCGGGAGTCCTGGAGGGCGTGGCCCTGGGGATCGCCGTCGCCGTGGGCGTGGCCCTGCACCGTCTCACCCGCACCCGGATCACGCATGAGGAGAAGGAAGGAGTCCATCACGTACATGTCCGAGGACAGTTGACGTTCCTGGCGGTGCCGAGGCTCAGCCGGGCCCTGCATCTCGTGCCCCAGGGGGCCACAGGTGTCGTGGCGTTGGACGGCTCGTTCATGGACCACGCGGCGTACGAGGCTCTGCACGACTGGCAGAACACGCACACCGCCCGGGGCGGGGCGGTGGAGATCACCGGGCGCCGGCCCGGAGTGGGCGTGCGGATCGCCGAGCCCGCGGTCCTCGCCTCCTCTCCCGCGGCGGACGAGACCGGCGTGCCGTCCAGCGCCGGGTGCCGCTGCCGGCCCTGGACCGCCTGGCGCAACCACCAGTGCGAGCCCCCGCTCTCCGCACCGGACGACGACCTGGGCGACCACGGCAGCCATAGCGCCGGAGACGCTGGTGGCGGGCAGAGTGGTCCCCGCGGGCGGCCGAAGCCGCCCGGCGTGGGGAACGACCCGTCGGGTACGGGGAACGACCCGTCGGGCACGGGCTCAGCCGTGGGCACGGGGTTGGACACCGCCTCCGGCACCGGCACCGTGTCAGGTGTCGGCAATCCGGAGACGTCCGGGACCGGGACCGACCTGGTGCGCGGGCTCAGTACGTTCCAGCGGAGCACCGCTCCTCTGGTGCGCGGTGAGCTGGCCCGGCTGGCGCGCGAGGGGCAGCAACCGACGCAGCTGTTCCTCGCCTGCGCCGACTCCCGGCTGGTCACGTCGATGATCACCTCCAGCGGCCCGGGCGACCTGTTCGTGGTCCGCAATGTCGGCAACCTCGTGCCACCGCCCGGCCAGGGGAGCGGCGACGATTCAGTGGCAGCCGCCCTCGAGTACGCCGTGGAGGTGCTGGCGGTGCGGTCCATCGCGGTGTGCGGGCATTCGGGCTGCGGTGCGATGCAGGCACTGCTCGACCCCCAGCCGGACGGCGCCCGCACCCCGCTGAGACGGTGGCTGCGGCACGGGCTGCCGAGCCTGGAGCGCGTGCGGGACACGAGCGGGCCCCGGGTGCGGCTGGCCGGGCGGGCACCGGCGGACACGGCCGAGCAGCTCTGTCTGGCCAACGTCGTCCAGCAACTGGAGCACCTGCGCGCCCACGAATCGGTGGCCCGCGCCCTGAAGGACGGGCTCCTGACGCTCCACGGCCTTTATTTCCACGTGGGTGAGGCACAGGCATATCTCCTCACCGAGGCGGACGGAGGAGAGCGGGTGTTCGACCGGGTACGGGCCGAGGACCTGGCACCGTGAGGGACGGCGACCGGACCCCGCAGGCACACGAGGCAGGGCCGAGGCTGAACCGCACATCACCGGCGTCCGTGGGTAGGGGTGACCTCTGGCCACGGAAGCAACCGGTCGACCTCGAAAGGTCTAAACCACTTTGCCGTCGACCCTTGTCAGCGCACCCCTGGTTCTGATGAGCTGTGGCCTGGGACACAACGGACACTCCGGGAAAGGCAGATGCCGTGAGCAACGAAAGCCTGGCCAACCTGCTCAAGGAAGAACGCAGGTTCGCACCCCCCGCCGACCTGGCCGCACACGCCAACGTCACCGCGGAGGCGTACGAACAGGCCAAGGCTGACAGGCTCGGCTTCTGGGCCGAGCAGGCCCGCCGGCTGACCTGGACCAAGGAGCCCACCGAGACCCTCGACTGGTCGAACCCGCCGTTCGCCAAGTGGTTCAAGGACGGCGAGCTGAACGTCGCCTACAACTGCGTGGACCGCCACGTCGAGGCCGGGAACGGCGACCGCGTCGCCATCCACTTCGAGGGCGAGCCCGGCGACGGCCGCGCGATCACCTACGCCCAGCTCAAGGACGAGGTCTCCCAGGCCGCCAACGCCCTGCTGGAGCTGGGCGTACGAAAGGGCGACCGGGTCGCCGTCTACCTGCCGATGATCCCCGAGGCCGCGATCGCGATGCTGGCCTGCGCCCGCATCGGCGCCGCGCACTCCGTCGTCTTCGGCGGCTTCTCGGCCGACGCGCTCGCGACCCGTATCCAGGACGCCGACGCCAAGGTCGTCATCACGGCCGACGGCGGCTACCGGCGCGGCAAGCCGTCCGCACTCAAGCCGGCCGTGGACGAGGCGGTCGGCAAGGCCGGCACCGTCGAGCACGTCCTCGTCGTCCGCCGCACCGGCCAGGACGTCGCCTTCGCCGAGGGCCGCGACGTGTGGTGGCACGACCTGGTGGGGCGCCAGTCCGCCGAGCACACCCCCGAGGCGTTCGAGGCCGAGCACCCGCTGTTCATCCTCTACACCTCCGGCACCACGGGTAAGCCGAAGGGCATCCTGCACACCTCCGGCGGCTACCTCACCCAGACGGCTTACACCCACTGGTCGGTCTTCGACCTCAAGCCGGAGACGGACGTGTTCTGGTGCACGGCCGACGTCGGCTGGGTCACCGGGCACTCGTACATCGTCTACGGGCCGCTCGCCAACGGCGCGACCCAGGTCATGTACGAGGGCACGCCCGACACCCCCCACCAGGGCCGCTTCTGGGAGATCGTGCAGAAGTACGGCGTGACGATCCTCTACACGGCGCCGACCGCGATCCGGACGTTCATGAAGTGGGGCGACGACATCCCCGCGAAGTTCGACCTGTCCTCGCTGCGGGTCCTCGGCTCCGTCGGCGAGCCGATCAACCCCGAGGCCTGGGTCTGGTACCGGAAGAACATCGGCGCGGACCGCACCCCCGTGGTGGACACCTGGTGGCAGACCGAGACCGGCGGAATCATGATCTCGCCGCTGCCGGGCGTGACCGCCGCCAAGCCGGGCTCCGCCCAGACCCCGCTGCCCGGCATCGCCGCGACCGTCGTCGACGACGAGGCGAACGAGGTACCGAACGGCGGCGGTGGCTACCTGGTCCTCACCGAGCCGTGGCCGTCGATGCTGCGCACCATCTGGGGCGACGACCAGCGCTTCCTCGACACGTACTGGTCCCGCTTCGAGGGCAAGTACTTCGCCGGTGACGGCGCCAAGAAGGACGACGACGGCGACATCTGGCTGCTCGGCCGGGTCGACGACGTGATGCTGGTCTCCGGGCACAACATCTCCACCACCGAGGTGGAGTCGGCGCTCGTCTCCCACCCGTCGGTCGCCGAGGCGGCCGTGGTCGGCGCGACCGACGAGACGACCGGGCAGGCCATCGTCGCCTTCGTCATCCTGCGCGGCACGGCCTCCGAGACCGAGGACCTGGTCGCCGAGCTGCGCGCGCACGTGGGTTCCGCGCTGGGACCGATCGCCAAGCCCCAGCGCATCCTGCCGGTGAACGAGCTGCCGAAGACCCGTTCCGGCAAGATCATGCGCCGCCTGCTGCGGGACGTCGCCGAGAACCGCGAGCTCGGGGACGTGACGACGCTGACCGACGCCACGGTCATGAACCTGATCCAGGCGAAGCTGCCCCAGTCGTCCAGCGAGGACTGACACCAGGGCGGGTTCCCTCTCGGAACCGTCGGTCACGGCCCGCCCGCCCGCGGGCCACGGAGCAACCCGGCGCCGCGTGGGCGCCGGGTTGCTCCGTGACATCCGTCACCGAAAGCTGTCGGTGCAGCAGCCAAGCACGTTGGTTACAGTGACCATGAAAGGTGGCCACAACAGGCCACCCGAGCAAACGTCGTCTCATGGAGCGCCGGGAAGTCTGGTCGGCACGCGATTCGTGCTGCCCGCCTACCAGAGGATCACCCTGTGCCCGCACCCCGCACCCCCACACCCACCCCGCCCAAGGCTTTCGGCCGCCTCTCCCTGCCTGAGCGGAACTACGTCGCGGACGCGCTGCGCACCGAGACCGTCGGCGGCGTGCTGCTGCTCATCGCCGCGGTCACCGCGCTGATATGGGCGAACGTACCCGCCCTGCAGGACAGCTACGAGAGCGTCAGCGACTTCCACTTCGGGCCCGCGACCCTCGGCCTGGACCTGTCCGTCGCGCACTGGGCCGCCGACGGACTGCTCGCGATCTTCTTCTTCGTGGCCGGAATCGAACTCAAACGCGAACTCGTCGCCGGTGATCTGCGCGATCCCCGGGCCGCCGCGCTCCCCGTCGTCGCCGCCCTGTGCGGCATGGTCGTACCGGCCCTCGTCTACGCGCTCACCAACGGCATCGGCGGCGGTTCGCTGGCCGGCTGGGCCGTTCCCACCGCCACCGACATCGCCTTCGCGCTCGCCGTGCTCGCCGTCATCGGCACGTCCCTGCCGAGCGCGCTGCGCGCCTTCCTGTTGACCCTCGCGGTCGTCGACGACCTCTTCGCGATCCTGATCATCGCGGTCTTCTTCACCAGCGACCTCGATTTCCTCGCGCTCGGCGGCGCCGTGGTGGGCCTGGCCGCCTTCTGGCTGCTGCTGCGCAAGGGCATACGCGGCTGGTACGTGTACGTGCCGCTCGCCCTGGCCATCTGGGGCCTGATGTACAACAGCGGGATCCACGCCACCATCGCCGGTGTCGCGATGGGCCTGATGCTGCGCTGTCACCGCCACGAGGACGAGAAGCAGTCCCCCGGTGAGCACATAGAGCACTTGGTCCGGCCCATCTCCTCGGGTCTCGCGGTTCCGCTGTTCGCCCTGTTCAGCGCGGGGGTCACGGTCTCCGGCGGCGCGCTCGGGGAGGTGTTCACCACGCCCGAGACGCTCGGTGTGGTCCTCGGCCTCGTCGTCGGCAAGACGGTCGGCATCTTCGGCGGCACGTGGCTGACCACCCGCTTCACCAGGGCCTCGCTCAGCGACGACCTCGCCTGGGCGGACATCCTGGCGGTGTCGGCCCTCGCCGGGATCGGGTTCACCGTCTCCCTGCTCATCGGGGAGCTCGCCTTCGAGGGCGACGCCCTGATGTCGGACAGCGTCAAGGCCTCCGTGCTGGTCGGTTCGCTGGTCGCGACAGTCCTCGCGACCGTGCTGCTGAAGATCCAGAACGCCAAGTACCGCAAGCTGACCGAGGACGAGGAACGCGACGACGACCTCAGCGGCGTCCCGGACATCTACGAGGAGGACGACCCGGCGTACCACCTGCGCATGGCGGAGATATGCGAGAAGAAGGCCGCCGAGCACCGGCGGATCGCGCGGGAGAAGGCCGAGGAACAGAACGGGCTTGCCGACGTACCGGGCGGGGCAGGCGAGGACCACGACGGTCCGGCATGATCTGACGGGACAGTACGAAGTCAGGACGGTCGAACGCCCCCGTCGGACGCCCGCACCCGCCCCCGCCGCACCCGCAGCCCTCACCACGGCCGCCACCACAACGGGACACACGCGGTCGGGCGCAGGTGGTGGGCGGACGAGGGCCGTCGGGCGGCAGACTGAGCCTTACCCAGAGGTACGCAGAGGCACCCAGGACGAAAGAAGAAGAGGGAGACCGCGATGAGCGCACCCGACGGCAGCCCGGTCGGCGCCGAACACAGCATCGGCCAGTTGTTCGCCTCGGCGACGGAGAACATGTCCGCGCTGGTGCACGACGAGATCGCGCTGGCGAAAGCACAGCTCAAGCGGGATGTGCAGCGGGGCGCGACGAGCGGCGGGCTGTTCACCCTGGCCGGCCTCGTGCTGCTCTTCTCCCTGCCGATGCTGAGCTTCGCCCTGGCCTACGGCATCCACACCTGGAGCGACTGGAACCTCGCCGTCTGCTTCCTGCTGTCCTTCGCGGCGAACGTGCTGCTCGCGCTCCTCCTGGCCCTGATCGGGGTGGTCTTCGCGAAGAAGGCGAAGAAGGGCCGCGGTCCGCAGAAGGTCGCCGCCTCGATGAAGGAGACGGCGGTCGTGCTGCAGAAGGCCAAGCCGCACCCGCGTCCCGAACTCCCCAAGGACCGGGTCCCCGAGGCGATCGAAGCTGTGGCACGCTCATCCTCATGACGGACCCCGCCACTCCTTCGGCGCAACCCCTCTCGGCCGTACGCCTCGACATCCCGGGCGGTGCCGAGGTGACCCACCGGGACGTCGCCGCCAACGGCGCGCGCTTCCACATCGCCGAACTCGGCGACGGGCCGCTGGTGCTGCTGCTGCACGGTTTCCCGCAGTTCTGGTGGACCTGGCGGCACCAGCTGACGGCGCTCGCCGACGCCGGGTTCCGCGCGGTCGCCATGGACCTGCGGGGCGTCGGCGGCAGCGACCGCACACCGCGCGGTTACGACCCGGCCAACCTCGCGCTGGACGTCACCGGTGTGATCCGTTCCCTCGGCGAGCCGGACGCCGCGCTGGTCGGGCACGACCTGGGCGGATACCTGGCCTGGACGGCGGCGGCGATGCGCCCCAAGCTCGTACGGCGGCTCGCGGTGTCGTCCATGCCGCATCCGCGGCGCTGGCGGGCGGCCATGGTCGCCGACGTGCGGCAGTCGTCCGCCATGTCGCACATCTGGGGGTTCCAGCGGCCCTGGATCCCGGAGCGGCGGCTCACCGCCGACGGGGGGGCGCTGGTGGCCAGGCTGATCCGGGACTGGTCCGGTCCCTGCCCGCCCGAGGAGAAGGCGCTGGAGCACTACCGACGGGCCATGTGCATCCCCTCCACGGCGCACTGCTCGATCGAGCCGTACCGCTGGATGGTGCGGTCCCTGGCCCGGCCGGACGGCATCCAGTTCAACCGCCGGATGAAGCGGCCGGTGCGGGTGCCGACGCTGCATCTGCACGGCTCGCTCGACCCCGTGGTGGGTGCCCGCAACGCCGCCGGGTCCGGGGAGTACGTCGAAGCGCCCTACCGCTGGCGGCTGTTCGACGGGCTCGGGCACTTCCCGCACGAGGAGGACCCGGCCGCGTTCTCCTCCGAGCTGGTCAACTGGCTGAAGGACCCGGAACCCGACCGCTGACAACCGGCCGAGGCGGCGGCTTCCGATGCCTCTCCCGCCCTTCCGCTCCGCGCTTCTCGGCACCCCTCAGCACTGCTCCGTGCTCTTCCGCCCCCTTCCGGTACACAGATCCGACCACCGGAACTGAACACCTGTCCTACGAAAGGCCATTTGCCTGGCGCATAGGCCAATTGGCCCCCCTCCAGGCGGTTATAGACCATGTGGTGGGGGCAGGGGTCGGAGTATGGGCTGGACGCACGACCACAGTGACGCAGGCCGCGACCGCCGCTCGGCGGCCGGCAGGGGATCCCACCAGCAAGGCGGTGCACCGCAGATGGCAGGTACGGATCTCCGGGTCGGGATTCCGCATATCCTCCGCCGCCGGGCCCGCTGGGTCTCGGTACGGCTCCGTCACCATCACCCTCGCGGCTGACGACGGGCGTACGGCCGAACGTGCCGCGGGCCGTTTTCCCGGCCGTACGCCCGTCCGCGGCGTTCCCCGCCGTACGCCCCTCCGCGGCAGCTCTCCCGCGGCTCAGAGTGCGCAGCTGTCGCTGTCCACCTGCTGGGTCGCGGAACGGCCCTTGACGATGTCCTCCTGGATCTCGTCCACGGTGAGCGCGTACCCCGTCTCGGCGTCATCGAGGGACTTGGCGAACACCACGCCGTAGACCTGGCCCTCGGGGGTCAGCAGCGGGCCGCCGGAGTTGCCCTGCCGGACCGTCGCGTACAGGGAGTAGACGTCACGGCGGACGGTGCCCCGGTGGTAGATGTCCGGGCCGTTGGCCGTGATGCGCCCGCGCAGCCGCGCGGACCGGACGTCGTACGCGCCGTTCTCCGGGAAGCCTGCGACGATCGCGCTGTCGCCGCTGCTCGCGTCCTCGGTGGTGAACCGCAGCGCGGGCGCCTCCAGGTCCGGGACGTCGAGGACCGCGATGTCGCGTTTCCAGTCGTAGAGGACGACCGTCGCGTCGTACTTCCTGCCCTCGCCGCCTATCTGCACGGTCGGCTCGTCGACGCCGCCCACGACATGCGCGTTGGTCATGACGCGGCGCTCGGAGAACACGAAGCCGGTGCCTTCGAGGACCTTGCCGCACTGCGGGGCGGTGCCCGTGACCTTGACGATGGACCGCTGCGCCCGCCCGGCCACGGGGCTGCCGGCCAGGGCGGGGTCGGGGGGCTGGACGTTGGTGATCGGCTCGTTCGCGAACGGGCTGAAGACCTGGGGGAAACCGTTCTGCGCGAGGACGGAGGAGAAGTCGGCGAACCAGGTGTCGGCCCGGTCGGGCAGTGCCCGGGAGACGCCGGTCAGCACCTTGGACTGGCGGACCTCCTTGCCGAGGGTCGGAAGGGTCGTGCCCGCGAGGGCGGAACCGATCAGCCAGGCGACCAGGAGCATCGCGACGACGTTGACCAGGGCGCCTCCGGTGGCGTCGAGCGCGCGGGCCGGGGACCATGTGATGTGACGGCGCAGCTTGTTGCCGAGGTGCGTGGTCAGGGCCTGGCCGACGGAGGCGCAGACTATGACGACGACGACCGCGACCACAGCGGCGGCCGTGCCGACCTCCGCGTTGTCCGTCATGAGGTCCCAGATGACGGGGAGGATGTAGACGGCGACGAGACCGCCGCCCAGGAACCCGATCACCGACAGGATGCCGACGACGAACCCCTGGCGGTAGCCGACGACCGCGAACCACACGGCGGTGACCAGCAACAGGATGTCCAGCACGTTCACCGCGTTTTGCCTCGCCTCGTCGTTCCGGTCGTCCTTACCGGGCCGGAGTCCGGGGGCACACGGCATGAACCGCCGTCGTCACGAGCCCCCGTACCGCACGGCACCGCGCCCACCCTGTCATGACCGCCAGTCCAGCGGGACCTGCTTCTCCCGGTCCCAGGGGCGCTCCCACCCCGTGTAGTGGAGCAGCCGGTCGATGATCCCGGCCGTGAAACCCCACACGACGGCCGATTCGACCAGGAATGCCGGACCCCGGTGGCCACTGGGGTGGACGGTGGTCGTCCGGTTGTCCGGATTGGTGAGATCCGCCACGGGAACGGTGAAGACGCGCGCGGTCTCGTTCGGATCGACGACACCGACCGGGCTGGGGGTCCGCCACCAGCCCAGGACCGGCGTGACGACGAAGCTGCTGACGGGGATGTAGAGCTTCGGCAGCGCTCCGAAGAGCTGGACGCCGTCGGGATCGAGCCCCGTCTCCTCCTCGGCCTCGCGCAGCGCGGCCCGCAGCGGCCCGTCGGCCAGCGGGTCGCCGTCCTCGGGGTCGAGCGTGCCGCCGGGGAAGGCAGGCTGTCCGGCATGCGAGCGCAGCGCGGCCGACCGCTCCATGAGCAGCAGCTCCGGGCCGCGCTCACCGTCGCCGAACAGGACGAGGACGGCGGCCTGGCGGCCCGCGCCGTCCGCCGGGGGCAGGAAGCGGCTCAACTCGTTCGGTGCGACCGTCTCCGCGACCCGGACCACGGGGTCCAGCCAGGAGGGCAGGCCCTCCGTATTGAGCGTCACCCGGCCGCCCCGGGGGTCGGTCACCCGTGTCATCGCCACCTCTGCCGCCCTCGCCCCACCGCTCCCCTGCCCCGTTCGTTCAACGCCCGCCGGTCCCTGGATCGTTCCACCGAGGCCCGCCGTGTATGCCCCCGTCATGCGGTTCAGGCGGCCCAGGCGACTCACCCGGCACCCAGCGGCGGGGCCGGCCGGCCGCCCGCGTCCAGGTAGGCCTGCGGGGGGTTCAGGCGCTGGCCCGGGAAGCCGCCCTTCTCGTACTTCAGCAGCTTCCGCGCCTTGTCGGGGTCGGTCTCGCCCTCGCCGTACGCCGGGCAGAGCGGGGCGACGGGGCAGGCGCCGCACGCGGGTCTACGGGCGTGACAGATGCGGCGGCCGTGCCAGATCACGTGGTGCGAGAGGTCGGTCCATCCGCTCTTCGGGAAGAGTGCGCCGACGGCCGCCTCGATCTTGTCGGGGTCGGTCTCCTCGGTCCACTTCCAGCGCCGCACCAGACGCTGGAAGTGCGTGTCCACGGTGATGCCGGGCCGGCCGAAGGCATTGCCGAGCACGACGAAGGCCGTCTTGCGGCCCACACCGGGCAACTTGACGAGATCCTCGAGCCGGCCCGGCACCTCGCCGCCGAAATCCTCCGTCAGCGCCTTCGAAAGGCCTATCACCGACTTGGTCTTGGCCCGGAAGAAACCGGTGGGGCGCAGGATCTCCTCCACCTCCTCCGGGTTGGCGGCGGCCAGGTCCTCGGGGGTGGGGTATTTCGCGAAGAGGGCGGGGGTCGTCTGGTTGACGCGCAGGTCGGTGGTCTGGGCCGACAGGACCGTGGCGACCACGAGTTGGAAGGGGTTCTCGAAATCCAGCTCGGGGTGGGCGTACGGGAAGACCTCGGCGAGCTCCCGGTTGATCCGCCGGGCGCGGCGGACGAGGGCGATGCGCGACTCCGTCTTGGGCGGCTTGGCCGCCCTGCCGGCGTCCGCGGGCTTCGACGGGCTCACCGGCTTCGCCGAATCCGCCCCGACCGCGCGGCTCGCACTCGCACTCGCACTCGAGGCCGCACTCGAGGCCGCGTCCGAGGCGGGGTTCGAGTTGCCGTCCAGGGTCGGGGCCGACATCGGATCCGAGGTCGTGCTCCCGGTCGTACTCGCGGTCGATTTCTTCTTCACCGGCGCCTTCTTTGTCGGTTTCGCCGTTTCCCTGCCGCCATCCGAGCCCTGTTCGCCCACGGCGGAATCCCGGTGCGCCGCCGCCCGAACAGTCCCTTGGGCGTGCTCTCCCACTGGCTCTCCCACCGGCGATGTGGACACCCGGCCAGCCTACGGCTCGGCACTGACATCCGTCCCGGCCCCTGGAGACCGGCCCCCAATTGGACCCCTGCCGCTTACCCCGGCAGGCCTGTGCGGCATCCTTGTGACAGATCACACTGTTTGGACTGTCCGGCAAAATGGGCACTTCGGTCCCCTGGTACGTGGGGATCAGGATCCCCTGAGCAGGTCGACAAGGAGAGAACACGTGGACGACGTTCTGCGGCGGAACCCGCTCTTCGCGGCGCTCGACGACGAGCAGGCCGCGGAGCTTCGCGCCTCGCTGAGCGAGGTGACCCTCGCACGGGGCGACTCCCTGTTCCACGAGGGCGACCCGGGAGACCGGCTCTACGTGGTCACCGAGGGCAAGGTCAAGCTCCACCGCACCTCCCCCGACGGCCGCGAGAACATGCTGGCCGTCGTCGGACCCAGCGAGCTCATCGGTGAGCTGTCGCTCTTCGACCCGGGTCCGCGCACCGCGACCGCCACGGCACTGACCGAGGTCAAGCTGCTCGCCCTCGGCCACGGCGACCTCCAGCCCTGGCTGAACGCCCGCCCCGAGGTCGCCACCGCGCTGCTGCGGGCCGTCGCGCGCAGGCTGCGCAAGACCAACGACGCCATGTCGGACCTCGTCTTCTCCGATGTTCCGGGTCGGGTCGCCCGTGCCCTGCTGGACCTCTCCCGCCGCTTCGGCGTGCAGTCCGAGGAGGGCATCCACGTCGTCCACGACCTCACGCAGGAGGAGCTGGCCCAGCTGGTCGGCGCGTCCCGCGAGACGGTCAACAAGGCCCTGGCGGACTTCGCCCAGCGCGGCTGGCTCCGCCTGGAGGCCCGCGCGGTGATCCTCCTGGACGTCGAACGCCTCGCGAAGCGGTCCCGCTGACCCCGCTGTCCTGACCTCACCCCGGCCCGGCCCTCCGGAGCCCCGGAGGGCCGGGGCCCCGGGGGCCCCGGGGCCTGCCCGGCCCTAGATGAGCCCGTGCTCCCGCAGGTACTCCAGCTGCGCGCGGACCGACAGCTCCGCGGCCGGCCACAGGGAACGGTCCACGTCGGCGTAGACGTGGGCGACGACCTCGGACGGGCTGCGGTGGCCGTTCTCCACGGCCGTCTCCACCTGGGCCAGGCGGTGCGCGCGGTGCGCCAGGTAGTACTCGACGGCGCCCTGGGCGTCCTCCAGTACGGGGCCGTGGCCCGGCAGGACCGTGTGGACGCCGTCGTCGACCGTGAGCGAGCGCAGACGGCGCAGCGTGTCCAGATAGTCGCCGAGGCGGCCGTCGGGGTGGGCCACGACGGTCGTACCGCGCCCCAGGACCGTGTCGCCGGTGAGGACCGCACCGTCGGCCGGCAGGTGGAAGGCCAGCGAGTCGGCGGTGTGGCCGGGGGCGGGGACGATCCGCAGTTCCAGGCCGTCCACGGTGACCACGTCCCCGCCGGACAGTCCCTCGTCCCCCAGGCGCAGCTCCGGGTCCAGTGCCCGTACGTTCGTGCCGGTCAGCTCGGCGAAACGGGCGGCGCCCTCGGAGTGGTCCGGGTGACCGTGCGTCAGCAGGGTGAGGGCGACGCGGGTGCCGGCCCGCTCGGCGGTGTCGACGACGTTGCGCAGATGTCCCTCGTCCAGCGGACCCGGGTCGATCACGACCGCCCGCGCGGAGCCGGGTTCCGACAGGATCCACGTGTTGGTGCCGTCCAGGGTCATCGCCGAGGCGTTCGGCGCCAGGACGTTGACCGCCCGCGCGGTGGCGGGTCCGGAGAGGACTCCTCCGCGCGGTTGGCCGGGAAGGGCTGCCGCGTCCGTCATGCGAGGGCTCCACCGTTCGGGATGTGCCGGGTGAACTCGTCGTGCCCCGGCCAGGACAGTACGACCTCGCCCTCGTCCAGCCGCGCGGTGGCCAGCACCGGCGTGAGGTCACGCGCGGTTGCCGCCTCGAGCGCCTGTGCCGCCGCCGTGTACGCCGTCAGCTGGCGCAGGGTCGCGATGGTCGGCGGCATCATCAGCAGCTCGCCCCGGTCGTACGCGGCGGCCGCCTCGGCCGGGGCGATCCACACCGTACGGTCGGCCTCCGTGGAGGCGTTCCGGGTGCGCTGTCCCTCGGGGAGGGCGGCGACGAAGAACCAGGTGTCGTAGCGGCGGGGCTCGAACTCCGGGGTGATCCACCGGGTCCACCCGCCGAGCAGGTCCGAGCGCAGGACCAGCCCCCGGCGGTCGAGGAACTCCGCGAAGGACGTCTCCCGCGCGACGAGGGCCGCGCGGTCCGCCTCCCAGTCCGGGCCCGTGGTGTCGCCGACCACGGAGTCGGGCGCAGGGCCCGCGAGCAGCACGCCGGCTTCCTCGTACGTCTCGCGCACCGCGGCGCAGACGATCGCCTGGGCCGCCGTTTCGCCGACGCCGAGCCTGTCCGCCCACCACGCGCGCGGGGGGCCCGCCCAGCGGACGTGAAGATCGTCGTCGCGCGGGTCGACCCCACCGCCGGGATAGGCGTAGGCGCCCCCGGCGAAGGCCATGGAGGCGCGTCGGCGCAGCATGTGGACGGCGTAGCCGTTGCCGGTGTCCTTCAGGAGCATGACGGTGGCCGCGCGCTTCGGTGCGACCGGGACGAGGGTCCCGGTCGCGAGCGCGCGGATACGCTCCGGCCATTCCGGCGGATACCACTGTCCGCCGGTCCGACCACCCGCCCGGCCACCCGACTGGCCCCCGGCCCGCCCATCAGCCTGCGCATTCGCCATGGCCGGAGGCTATCCCGCGACGGGCCGATGTTCGAGGGGGAGCGAGGAGCGGGGAGCAGCGAGGAGCGGGAGCAGCGAGGAGCGGGGAGAAGCACCCGCCCGCCCCCGTAAGCCGCCCCGTAGCCGCCCCCGTCGGTCCGCGGTCCTTCTCCGTCAGTCCGTCTCGGTCAGTTCCACCTGGATCTCGACCTCCACGGGCGCGTCCAGCGGCAGTACCGCGACGCCCACCGCGCTGCGGGCGTGGACGCCCTTGTCGCCGAGGACGTCGACCAGCAGCTCGCTCGCGCCGTTGAGGACGCCCGGCTGGCCCGTGAAGTCCGCGGCCGAGGCCACGAACCCGGTGACCTTCACCACGCGCGCGACGCGGTCCAGGTCGCCGGCGACGGACTTCACGGCGGCGAGGGCGTTCAGCGCACAGGTGCGCGCCAGTTCCTTCGCCTCCTCCGCCGTGACCTCGGCGCCGACCTTGCCGGTCAGCGAGAGCGCGCCGTCCACCATGGGCAGCTGGCCGGCGGTGTGGACGTACCGGCCGGACAGCACGGCCGGACGGTACGCGGCCAGCGGCGCGGCGACCTCGGGCAGCCTCAGCCCGAGCTCGGCCAGCTTCGCCTCGACCGCACTCACGCCTGCTTCTCCCGCTTCAGGTAGGCCACCAGCTGCTCGGGGTTGTTCGGGCCGGGAACGACCTGTACGAGCTCCCAGCCGTCCTCGCCCCAGGTGTCCAGAATCTGCTTCGTGGCGTGGACCAGCAGCGGAACCGTGGAGTACTCCCATTTCGTCATGTGGCGACTCTAGCGGCTGCATTCCGGGGAGATCCCACCCGGATCCACCGGGACGCGCGGGGAGGAATTAGGCTCAAAGGCGTGAGCAGGCTTCAGGTCGTCAGTGGCAAGGGCGGAACCGGCAAGACCACGGTGGCCGCGGCCCTCGCGCTGGCTCTGGCCACGGAGGGGAAGCGGACGCTTCTCGTCGAGGTCGAGGGCCGCCAGGGAATCGCACAGGTTTTCGAGACGGAGGCGCTGCCGTACGAAGAACGGAAGATCGCCGTCGCTCCCGGGGGCGGGGAGGTGCACGCCCTCGCCATCGACGCGGAGCGGGCGCTTCTGGACTACCTCCAGATGTTCTACAAGCTGGGCGGCGCCGGGCGTGCCCTGAAGAAGCTCGGCGCGATCGACTTCGCGACCACCATCGCGCCGGGCGTACGGGACGTCCTGCTGACCGGCAAGGCGTGCGAGGCGGTACGGCGCAAGGACAGGAGAGGGCGGTTCGTCTACGACTACGTCGTGATGGACGCCCCGCCGACCGGGCGCATCACCCGCTTCCTCAACGTCAACGACGAGGTCGCGGGCCTCGCCAGGATCGGCCCGATACACCATCAGGCACAGGCCGTGATGCGGGTGCTGAAGTCGCCGGAGACGGCGGTGCACCTGGTCACGCTGCTGGAGGAGATGCCGGTCCAGGAGACCGTGGACGGCATCGCCGAGCTACGGGCGGCCCGGCTGCCGGTGGGGCGGGTCGTCGTCAACATGGTGCGCCCGGAACTGCTGGACGCGTCCGATCTGGAACTCGTGGGGACGGTCACGCGTTCCTCCGTGGCGCGGTCGTTGTCCTCCGCCGGTCTCGGTGGCGCACGGCGCGGCGGCCACGCCGAGCGGCTGGTGGACCCCCTGCTCGCGCAGGCGCAGGAGTACGCCGAGCGGTACGCGCTGGAGGCCGAGCAGCGCGCCGCGCTGGCCGAGGTGGAGCTGCCCCGGCACGAGCTGCCGCTGCTCGCGGAGGGCATGGACCTGGCCGGCCTGTACGAGCTGGCCGAGGAACTCCGCGCCCAGGGTGTGTCATGACCGGCAAGAACCCGCCCGCCGAAGCCGCGCCCCGTACGGGCGTGCCCGTCACCGACCGGCAACCGAACCGGAAGCATCGGAAGCAGGGAGTGTCATGAGTCGTCGTCCGGAACCGGCGCAGTCGCCCGGCCCGTCCCTCTCGGGGGGCTCCGCCGACACGGTCCACCCGGGTGGTCCCGCCCACTCGGGCGACTCGGCCCGCCACCACCTCTCCTCTGTGGCCTCGCTCGACATCGACCCGCTGATCGAGGACCGCGGCACCCGGATCGTGGTGTGCTGCGGTTCGGGCGGGGTGGGCAAGACGACCACCGCGGCGGCGCTGGGTCTGCGCGCGGCCGAGCGGGGACGCAAGGTGGTCGTCCTCACCATCGACCCGGCCCGCAGACTGGCCCAGTCCATGGGCATCGACTCGCTCGACAACGTCCCCCGCCGGGTGAAGGGCATCGACGACTCCGCGGGCGGCGAACTGCACGCGATGATGCTCGACATGAAGCGCACGTTCGACGAGATCGTCGAGGCGCACGCGGACCCCGAGCGGGCCTCGGCGATTCTGCGGAACCCCTTCTACCAGTCGCTCTCGGCGGGCTTCGCGGGCACGCAGGAGTACATGGCGATGGAGAAGCTGGGGCAGCTGCGGGCCCGGGACGAGTGGGACCTCATCGTCGTCGACACCCCGCCGTCCCGGTCCGCGCTGGACTTCCTGGACGCGCCGAAGCGGCTCGGTTCCTTCCTCGACGGCAAGCTCATCCGCGTACTGCTGACCCCGGCGAAGGTCGGCGGCCGGGCGGGGATGAAGTTCCTGAACGTCGGGATGTCCATGATGACCGGCGTCCTGGGGAAGGTGCTCGGGGGCCAGCTGCTGGGCGACGTGCAGACGTTCGTGGCGGCGATGGACTCCATGTTCGGCGGGTTCCGTACCCGCGCGGACGCCACGTTCAAGCTGCTCCAGGCACCCGGGACCGCGTTCCTGGTGGTCGCGGCCCCGGAGCGGGACGCGCTGCGCGAGGCCGCGTACTTCGTGGAACGGCTGGCCGCCGAGGACATGCCGCTGGCCGGCCTGGTCCTCAACCGGGTGCACGGCAGCGACGCCGACCGGCTGTCGGCCGAGCGGGCACTCGCCGCCGCAGAAAATCTTGAGGACTCCCGCATTGTGGATCAGGAGGACGGGAAAGCTGGACTTCGTAACTCACCCGACCCATACGAGAGTTCGGCCGATCCCGCTGCGGACACTCCCACTCCGGAGGCACCCGGGGCCCTTGACACGCCCAAGACACCCACACCCGTCTCTCCCGGCACCCCGGCACAGGACGACGTCCCCGACGGAGGCTCCCCCGCCACCGTGGACGACACCGGCGCCGGCGGGGCGGACGAGGCGGACGCGGAACGGTCCGTCGGCCAGCTCACCGCGGGCCTGTTGAGGCTGCACGCCGAGCGGATGCGGCTGCTCTCACGCGAGCAGCGCACACGGGACCGCTTCACCGCGCTCCATCCCGAGGTGGCGGTGACGGAAGTGGCCGCGCTGCCCGGCGACGTGCACGACCTCGCGGGGCTGCGGGACATCGGCGACCGGCTCGCGGCCAACCGGCCGGAGCTGCCCGGGGCGAGCGCCTGACACACGTCGGCACGCCCTGACGGCGGCGCCGCGCCCCGTCACCGGATCAGCCGGAACACCACTGGGCCCCCTGCCCCGAGACGCGCCCCCATCCCCCTGACGGACGGGTCCACGGGTCCACGGGTCCGCACCGACGGCCCCGCCGTGACGCGCAGCCGAGCACTGACCGCCCGCCGAACACTGTCCGCCCGCCGAGCGCCGCCCGCACGGACTCCTGCCCCGCGCGGAGTCTGCTCGTCCGGAATCCTGCCCGCTGTGCTCCCGCGCAGAGGCCAAGGTCCCCCGAGAGCCCTCAGCCCACCGCGGCAAGGTTCGCGTACACCTCGTCGTCGAGGGGGACGATGCCCGTCCCCTGCTCGTACTCCGTGCGCGCGGTCTCCAGCAGCCGGCGCCAGGACGTCACCGTGGGCCGCCGGCGCAGCAGTGCGCGGCGTTCACGTTCCGTCATCCCTCCCCATACGCCGAACTCGACGCGGTTGTCGAGCGCGTCGGCCAGGCACTCCGTGCGTACCGGACATCCGGTGCACACCGCCTTGGCCCTGTTCTGCGCTGCTCCTTGAACGAACAGTTCATCCGGATCAGTAGTGCGACAGGCAGCCTGCGCACTCCAGTCGGTAACCCAGCCCATACCGGCGCCGTCCTCTCCCGAATCGAGGCTCCCCCACGGCGGCAGCGGCATATTCACCGCCGCCAGTTGAGGACGTTACGGAAGGTGGGCACGGCGCAACACCCCCAGCGGGCCCAATCTTGAATGGCCCGAACGGACTATGGGTAAGCGGCAGATCACCCGGGGGAGTGAGCTGACGACATGCGCGACAATCCCGACGTTTCGGGTCGTTTCACTTGCGCCACAACGGACACCATGTGACACGGAAGGCGGATCCGGACACGCACCCAACACGCCCCGACGAAAAAAGCCGGAGGGATCCGGAACGATTCGGGGTCGCCGGACGTATTGATACGTGACCTCAGTGCTGTGACAGTTGTGAGCAGCTTAGGCCAAGGCCTGTACGCCTGTCCGGCGAACGAGAACGTAGCCACCTCACGTTGCTGTGCCGTCAAGTCTTCGGGATGAGTCCTGGGATTGACGACGCCGGACGGCACCAGGTCCCAGCCGAGGCCTCATGGGCCAGGCAGGCTTCAGGAATCCGTCCGGGGCCGACGAGGGTGGTGGCGGTCACGCGAGCGCCGGGCGACGCACGGTCTGCAGCTGGGCATCGAGGTTCGGCGGTCGTGAGGCATCCGTCCGACGCCCACGCGACCGCCACCACCATTCGCACCAGATCGCGCACCGGTCTCCGTTGAGGCCTCGACGGCCCGGCTGCACCTGGATGTCACGGTCTGGTACTCGAACGCTCCGAGAGGCCCCTGCTCCTGCGGAACGCCGCTCACTACGGATTAGGCTGCTCCCATGCCAAAGAAGCGCTCGGGCGGTGGTCTGTCGCCAACGCAGCAGGCCGCCAAGTTCCTCGGTGTCAGTGTCCTGTCGGGAGCCGTGCTGGCCGGTATCGCGATCCCCGCCGTGGGTGCGCTGGGCCTCGCCGCCAAGGGGTCGGTGGAGAGCTTCGACGAGCTCCCCGCCAACCTCAAGACGCCCCCGCTGAGCCAGCGCACCACCATCCTCGACGCGGCGGGCGGCAAGATCGCGACCGTCTACTCGCGCGACCGCACGGTGGTCGACCTCAAGGACATCTCGCCGCACCTGCAGAAGGCGATCGTCGCGATCGAGGACTCGCGTTTCTACGAGCACGGCGCGGTCGACCTCAAGGGCGTGCTGCGCGCGCTCAACCGCAACGCGCAGACCGGCGGCGTCTCCGAGGGCGCGTCCACCCTGACACAGCAGTACGTGAAGAACGTCTTCGTGGAGGAGGCGGGCGACGACCCGACGAAGGTCGCGCAGGCCACCCAGCAGACCATCGGCCGCAAGATCCGCGAGCTGAAGTTCGCGATCCAGGTCGAGGAGGAGCTGGGCAAGAAGAAGATCCTCGAGAACTACCTGAACATCACGTACTTCGGCCAGCAGGCCTACGGCGTGGAGGCCGCCGCCCAGCGCTACTTCTCCAAGCCCGCCAAGGACCTCAACCTCCAGGAGTCGGCCCTCATCGCCGGCCTCGTCCAGTCGCCGAGCCGGTACGACCCGGTCAACGACGAGACGGAGGCGACCGAGCGGCGCAACGTGGTCCTCGCACGGATGGCCCAGGTCGGCGACATCTCCCGGGAGGAGGCCGCCGAGGCGTCGAGGACACCGCTCGGACTGAAGGTCAGCAAGCCGAAGAACGGCTGCATCACGGCGGTCGACGACGCGGCCTTCTTCTGCGACTACGTGCGCGAGGTGTTCCTGAACGACCCGGTCTTCGGGAAGGAGAAGGAGGACCGGGCCAAGGTCTGGAACCAGGGCGGCCTGACCATCCGTACGACGCTCGACCCGCAGGCGCAGAAGTCGGTGCAGGACTCGCTCGAGAGCCACGTCAACAAGAGCGACTCGGTCGCCGCGGCAATCACCCTGGTCGAGCCCGGCACCGGCAAGGTACTCGGCATGGGCCAGTCGAAACCGTACGGCTACGACAAGAACGAGACCGAGATCAACTATTCGGTCGACCACAGCATGGGCGGCTCCAACTACGGCTTCCCGACCGGTTCGACGTTCAAGCCCTTCGTCGCGGCGGCCGCGATCGAGGAGGGGAGGCCTCCCACCCAGGAGTACTCGTCGCCGTACGAGATGCCCTACCCCGACCCCGTGCAGACGTGCAGCGGCAAACCCTGGATGAACGAGAGCAGCGAAACCGTCCCCAACGAGGACGAGTCGGAGGTCGGCCCGTACCGGCTGAAGGAGGCGATGGCCCTGTCGGTCAACACCTACTTCGTGCAGATGGTCGCCGACATCGGCCTGTGCCCGCTGGTGAAGATGACGGACGCCCTGCACGTCGTGCAGGGCAACAGCGAGAAGCTTCCGGAGGTGCCCGCCATCTCCCTCGGCTCCAAGGGCGTCTCGCCGCTGACGATGGCGTCCGCATACGCCGCCTTCGCCTCACGGGGCATGTACTGCACGCCGGTCGCCATCGAGTCGATCACCCAGAAGATCGGCGACCAGCAGAAGTCACTGGCCGTACCGAAGTCGACGTGCTCGCGGGCGATGAGTGAGAAGACCGCGGACACGGTGAACACCCTGCTGCAGGGTGTGGTCGACTCCGGTACGGGCCAGGAGGCCGGTCTGACGGACCGCGCCAACGCAGGTAAGACGGGTACGACGGACGAGCGCAAGAACGCCTGGTTCGTCGGTTACACGCCGAACCTGTCGGGCGCGGTCTGGGTCGGCAGCGACACCCAGCAGGTCAAGATGGTCGACATCAGCATCGGCGGTACCTGGCATCCCAAGGTCTACGGCGGCTCGGTGCCGGGCCCCATCTGGCGGGACGCGATGACCGGCGCCCTGTCGGGCAAGGAAGCACCCAGCTTCAACTTCGTCAGCATCCCGGATCCCAAGGACGAGGACGAGGACGAGGACCGGGACCGCGGGAACAACGGCGGCGGCGGCAACGGCGGCGGCGGTGACGGCCGCAACAACAACGCCGGCGGAATCATCGGAGGCCTCTTCGGCGGCGGAGACGGCGGCGGTGGCGGCAACGGCGGCGGTGGCGGCAACGGCGGTGGCAACGGCGGGACCGCCACCAACGGCGGAGCCGAACCGCTCCCGACCATCTCCCTCCCGGAGGGCTTCCTCCAGGGCCCCGGCAACGGGCCCGGCGGACGACGCTGACCGGCCCGCCGGACAGGATCCGCCTTTTTCCCCACAACCTTTCGGCCGGTCCGGCGCAATAGCGCCAGCTGTTCGAAAAGGGGCACCCTCGGAGCGAAGGCCGTGAAGTATTCACTCACGGCGCGACCACGAGGTTGCCCCTTTTTCTTTTTCCCTTCACATGGAGGGCCATGAAAACCCGATCCCGCCTCGGTGTGACACTCGGCGCGCTGGCGGCCGCCCTCACACTCGCCGTCCCGAATTCAGCGTCGGCCACCGCACTGGCCTGTTACGACTTCGGGTGCGACGGACACGACCCGAACATCCAGAGCTGGGAGTCCGGACCGGTCTCCCCGTACGGTCCCTACGCCCTCGGCAACTCCCTCCTGTACGAGCTGCGGTGGGGAAAGACGGACGGCGACCAGTACAGCTGGGCCCGGCTGCACTACATCAGCGGCTCGGGCCAGCAGGACTGGAACGTGTACGTCCAGCGCTGCACCAAGGATCGGTCTTCCTGCTACTGGCGGCTCGGCCTGAAGAAGGGCGGCGCCTCGGGCTGGACCGCCAAGATCCCAGGCGGGACGAACTACTACTGGACGCGCACACCGATGTACCACAACCCCTCGACGCACATGATGCGAGCCTGCGTCGAGGACCCGTCGGGCGACCAGAGCTGCACGCCCTGGTACTGAGTCCGGTACGAACTCGGCATGGCCGACGGCACCGCCAACGGCGTCTTCGGCCCAGGCACCCGGACCGGCCTGAAGGACCACACCGTCGCCGTCGGCACCACCGGCACCTGGGCGTTGCTCCTCACCGCGGCCATGCGGCCAAGATCCGCGCCTGGAACGAAAGCCGGGCCCGGGCCGGCGTCCTCGGCGACATGACGCAACCGCCCCGACACCGCCGCGCCGCCGGCCACCGGCCACCGCTGAACGCCCTGAGGGACGGCTCGCCGTCGTCCGACGACCGAGAGCGATCCCGGCCGTCGGACGTATTCAGCCGGCGAGGAGCTTCTTGACCGCGGCGGCCACGCGGCCGCCCTCGGCCCGCCCGGCCACCTTCGGGTTGACGATCTTCATGACCGCGCCCATGGCCCGCGGACCCTCTGCACCGGCCGCCTTCGCCTCCTCGACGGCCTGGGCGACGATCGCGTTCAACTCCTCGTCGGACAGCTGCTGGGGCAGGTAGCGCGCGAGGAACTCGCCCTCCGCCTTCTCCCGCTCGGCCTGCTCGGGACGCCCGCCCTGGGCGAAGGCGTCCGCCGCCTCACGGCGCTTCTTCGCCTCGCGGGTGATCACCTTGAGGACCTCGTCGTCGGAGAGCTCGCGCTTCTCCGTCCCCGCGACCTCCTCCTTGGTGATCGCGGTGAGCGTCAGCCGGAGCGTCGAGGAGCTGAGCTCGTCGCGCTCTCTGATCGCAACGTTGAGGTCGTCGTGCAGCTTCGACTTGAGCGTGGTCATGCCCTGATTCTCGCAGGAACGGAGGGAGGGGCGCCCGCACATTTACGGCGTGCTCCCAAACCCCTTTCCCGTGGGGCCCGTTCGGGTGGACGGTCCTCCCCCCGTGCCGACCGGTACCGGCTCCGGGGCCGACCGGTGCGAACTGGTACCGCCGGACCTCCACGCTCCCGGATCTGACACGATGGACACATGCGCGCGCGATACGGAATCCCCCTGGGAATCACGGCGGCCGGCGCCGCCGGACTGGTGTACGCGGCGGGCTTCGAGGCCCGCTCCTTCCGGCTGCGACGGGTGACGATCCCGGTCCTGCCCGCCGGAATGCGCCCGCTGCGCGTGCTGCAGGTCTCCGACATCCACATGGTGAGCGGCCAGCGCAAGAAGCAGCGCTGGCTGCGCTCGCTGGCGGGTCTGCGCCCGGACTTCGTGATCAACACGGGCGACAACCTGTCCGACCCGGAGGGCGTCCCGGAGGTACTGGACGCGCTGGGCCCGCTGATGGAGTTCCCGGGTGCGTACGTCTTCGGCTCCAACGACTACTACGGCCCGAAGCTGCGCAACCCGGCCCGCTATCTGATCGAGAAGGCCCAGGGCCGGCACGGCCTGAACGGCAACGCCCCGGCCGCCGACGTGGTCCACAACCCGTGGGAGGACCTGCGGGACGGCTTCGACGACGCGGGCTGGCGGAACCTGACGAACACCAGGGACACCCTGAAGATCGAGGGCGTCACGATCGAGCTGACCGGCCTGGACGACCCGCACATCAAGCGGGACCGCTACACGGAGGTGTCGGGCGGCCCGTCGGGCACGGCGGACTTCTCGATGGGCGTCGTCCACGCCCCCTACCTGCGCGTCCTGGACTCCTTCACGGCCGACGGCTACCCCCTGGTCCTGGCCGGCCACACCCACGGCGGCCAACTGTGCATCCCCTTCTACGGCGCCCTGGTCACCAACTGCGACCTGGACACCGACCGTGTGAAGGGCCTGTCCTCGCACACGTCCGAGGGCCGGACGTCGTACCTCCACGTCTCCGCGGGCTGCGGCACCAACCGCTACACCCCGATCCGCGTCGCCTGCCCTCCGGAGGCGACGCTGATGACGCTGGTGGGGCGGGAGTAGCCCGGGGACGGGCCTGTCCGGGGACGGCCCGGGGACGGTCCTGCCCGGGGACGAACGCGGCAAGCCACTCGGCGGCGTACCCCTTCCGGCCCACCCGCATCGCCCCGACCAGGTCGTTCACCCACTCTGGGGTTCATGACCGCCCCGATACCCAGGGACATCCCTGACCTCCCCGTCATCCCGGGCAGACGAACGAACCTCATGCCGTCGTCCGCCCCCGCGGGAGCCGTGGCACCACCCGTACGCCGCCCCCTGACAGCGGCGTACCGCCTGCTCCTGGCGCTGGCAGCGATCGCGGCGGTGACCGTGGAGCTCCTGCTCGGCAGCCCTGCGCGCGTCCTGAGCCACTTCGCGATCCAGAGCACGCTCCTGCTGGCCGTGGTCATGCTCGCCTCGGCCGGCAGGGCCTGGGCGGCCCGCCGCCCCCTGCCGGGCGCCGTGACCGGAGCGACGCTGCTGTACGTGGTCGCGACAGCCCTGGTCCACCACGTACTCCCGGCGGACGCGACACCGGCGTTCACGATGACGGAGCCGACGACGACGGCAGCCCTGACCGGAACAGCCGCCACGCTGGCCGCCCTCGCGCCGCCCGCCCTGCACACGGCGCTTCCCGTCGCGGCGGTCCTGGACTGGCTGCTCCTCTCCCCGCCGGCCCGCACACGCCTCGCCCACGCCGCCGCATGGCTCCTGTACCCGACGACGTACCTGACCTTCGCCCCGGCCCTCGGCGCCCTCCTCCCCGACGGCGCAGCCCGCTTCCTCCACCCCTTCCAGGACACCGGCCGACACGGCCACCAGCACGTCCTGGGCGTCTCCCTCCTCCTGCTCCTCGCCCTCTACGCCCTGGCGCTCGTCCTCATCACCGCGGACCGCACCCGCCCGGACCCCGTCCGCCTCGGCGCAAGAACCGGATTTCGTCTCCAGCCACCGGTGGGCTAAAGTGAACGTCGTCGCCGCGAGAGCAGCGACAATCGGGGTGTGGCGCAGCTTGGTAGCGCGCTTCGTTCGGGACGAAGAGGTCGTGGGTTCAAATCCCGCCACCCCGACAGAGAAACACCAGATCAGCCAGGCTACTCATGTGAGTAGCCTGGCTGATCTGCTTTGTGCGTGTCTATCTGCGTGACTACCGTTTCCCGTGTGCCTACGGCCGCTGCGGATCAGCGCCGAAGATCCCGTCCATGACCACGGCGCCGGTCCGGATCACGGGCCGGATCTGCTTCCGGTAGACCTCCTCAGTCACAGCCGTACCGGAGTGGCCGACGAGACGGGAGATCTCCTCCAGTGGGACGCCGTGACGGTCTTGTCGTCGGGCCTGATGAGGAGAGTGGTCATGGTTCAGCTCGCAGCGGTGGTGGTGAGGGCCGGGTAGTCGGTGTAGCCGCGGTGGTCGCCGCCGTAGAAGGTGGCCGGGTCGGGCTCGTTGAGGGGCGCACCCGTGCGGATGCGGTGGGGCAGGTCGGGGTTGGCCAGTGCTGTGGCGCCGACCGTGACGACATCGGCCAGACCGGAGTCGAGATCGGCGAAGCGGGTGTCGAGCGGGGTGCCGGCGCGGTTGACGATCAGTGCGGTGGGCCACTGCCGGCGCATCCGCTGGAGGAGTTCTGCGTCAGGCCCTTGGATGACGTGCAGGTAGGCGAGGCCGAGCGGGCCGACGGCGTCGAGCAGCGCCGGGTAGACGTCGTGGGTGTCGTGCTCGGTGATGTCGTTGTAGGGGTTGCCGGGGGAGATACGCAGGCCGGTCCGGTCGGCGCCGATCTCGGAGGCGACCGCAGATGTCACCTCGGCGGTAAAGCGGATGCGGTTGGTGACGGAGCCGCCGTACTGGTCGGTGCGGTTGTTGGCATTGGCTGAGAGGAACTGGTGGAGGAGGTAGCCGTTGGCGCCGTGGATCTCGACGCCGTCGAACCCGGCAGCGACGGCCGCCGCCGCCGCGTGGCGGAACCCGTCGACGACACCGGTGATCTCGTCGGCGGTGAGGGCCCGCGGGACGGGCATCTCCTGGGGGCCGACGGTGGTGAACATGACGCCCTTGGGTTGTACGGCCGAAGGGGCGACGGGCGTGCGGTGGTGCGGGGTGTTGTCCGGGTGGGAGATACGGCCGGTGTGCATGAGCTGGACCACGATGCGGCCGCCCTCGGCGTGCACGGCGTCGGTGACCTTGCGCCAGCCGGCGATGTGGGCATCGGTGTAGATGCCCGGGGTCAGCAGGTAGCCCTGGCCGTCGTCGGAGGGCTGGGTGCCTTCGGTGATGATCAGGGCCATCGAGGCCCGCTGCCGGTAGTACTCGACGTTGAGCTCGCTGGGTGCGCCGTCCGCCAGGGAGCGGTCGCGGGTCATGGGTGCCATGGCCAGCCGGTGCGGCAGTTCCATGGCCCCGACGGTGAAGGGGGTCCAAAGAGTCACGGGTTGTCGCTTTCTGCTCTTCAGAGCTGTCAGATGAGCGGTAAGGGTCAGAGGGAGACGAGGACGCGGACGCGGTCGGCGATGGCGCGGCGAGCAACGTCGGTGGTGAAGGCGAGGGAGTCGAATTCGTGCGGGACACCGGGGTGCAGGTGGAACTCCACAGGGACGCCGGCCCGGCTGAGCTTGGTCGCGTAGGCGAGGTCCTCGTCGCGGAAGGCATCGAGCTGGCCGACCTCGATGTAGGCCGGAGGCAGCCCGGTCGCGTCCTCGAGCCATCGCGGGGGGCTGCGGTCTGCCAGGTCTGGCAGACCGCAGCCCCCCGCGATGGCTCGACCGCTTGTAGGGAGACGCGACGCGATCGCCGTGCCGGAGAAGGTCGCCTAGGTGAGAGAGGCGGCGGAGGGAAGGACGAGGACCTTGCCGGAGAGCGCACCTTCCGCGGCCTCCGCGTGCAGCGCCGGCAGCTCGGCCAGCGGCACCCGTCGGGCGATGTCGACGTGCAACGCTCCGGAGTCGACCAGCGTCACCAGCCTCGCCAGTTGCGCAGCGTCGCTGTCGACGAAGAGGTTGACGCCGCGCACGCCGCGCTCCTCGTCGGAAGGCGCGGGCATCCACACCGTCGTGTTCACCACGATGCCGCCGTCGCGGACCACGGAGGTCAGCGCGGCCAGTTGCATCGGATCGACCGGCGCGAGGTTGAGCACGACGTCGACCAGCGCGGACAGCTCGGGGACCCCGTGGCCGAACACCTCATCGGCACCCGCCGTCCTGACGCGTTCGCTGCTGCGCGGCCCGGCCGTGGCGATCACGTGTGCGCCGGCGTGCTTGGCCAGCTGGACGGCGTAGCCGCCGACCGCACCGCCCGCACCGTTGATCAGTATCCGCTGGCCGGCAGTGAGCTCGGCGTGGTCGAAGAGGGCCTGCCAGGCGGTGAGCCCGACCAGCGGCAGCCCGCCCGCATCGGCCAGCGGGATGCTCGCAGGCGCCGCCGTCAGCAGGCCGGCCGGGGCGAGTACGTACTCCGCCGCCGCGCCGGCGCCGGTCATCGGCAGGAAGCCGACAACCCGGTCACCCGCCCGGACCCTGTCCGCGCCCTCGCCCAGCGCGTCGACCGTGCCCGCGACGTCGATGCCGGGGGTGTGCGGCAGGGCCACCGGGATGGGGCCCTGCATGAAGCCCGCGCGGATGTTGCCGTCGACCGGGTTGAACGACGTCGCGGCCACCCGGATCCGGACCTCCCCGGCCGCGGGTACCGGCTGTTCCACGTCCTCGTAACGCAAGACGTCCGGGGTGCCGTACTCATGGAAACGTACCGCTTTCATGACAGGTGCGACCTTTCATGACAGAGAGGATGCTTCGGATCTGAAGCATGGTGAGACCCGGGCACGCCTCGGCTTCGAGGCAGTGCCTTCAGGTGTGTGAGGGACGACAGCCGCTAGAGGGCGGTCAGGAGCTGAAGCTTGCCGTGGCTCGGGGAGCCGGGCACGGCGGTGAACACCAGCAGCGTCTGGCACTGCTCCGGATCCAGCAGCATCTCGGCGTACAGCTCGAGCTCCCCCAACTCGGGGTGCAGGTAGCGCTTGAGGTCGTGATGATGGGTCACGCCCACCTCGTGCAACCGCCAGATGTTCGCGAACTCGGAACTGACCTGCAGCAGCGCCGCGACGATCTCGCCGGCCCTCCCTGTGGGGTCCGCCGTGTACGCGTCCCTGATCTCCGCGGCAAAGACCCTGCCTCGTATCGAATGGTCCTCGACGGGGTACAGGCCACGGACTCCCGGATCACCGGTGAACCAACGGTAGACCAGGTAACGGGACATGCCCGAGTACTGGGTGTAGTCACCGAGCAGTGCGATCGCCGGGCGAGTCTGCAACAACGCCTCGCCGAGCCGTGACAGCACGATGGCGGGCACGTCCGAGAGGCCGGCGACGATCCGCATCATCGTGGGACCGATGTAATCGTCCCGCAGGATCCGCCGCGGCGCCGGGATCCCGCCCAGGATGAAGAGGTGGTCACGCTCGCTCTGGTTGAAACGCAGCGCCCGGGCGAGCGCGACGAGCATCCGCTCCGACGGCGCCGGACCTCGCTGCTGCTCGATCCGGCTGTAGTAGTCGGCCGACATCCCGGCCAGCGCCGCCACCTCCTCGCGCCGCAGCCCGCCGGTACGGCGCCGCTGCCCGCGGGGAATCCCGACATCCTCCGGCTGCAACGCCTCACGACGCGCTCGGAGAAAATCCGCCAGCAACGCCCGGTCCATCGCCCAACCTCCTCTGTTCGACAGGGCAATCCTGACGCGAACCGGGAACCGGATGAAGGGTGGTTCCAACCGCGGACAGGTTGTCCCTGGCTGAACGAGCTTGCGCACGGTATGCGGTGATACGGCGAGGTTTCGGCGTGGCTTGGTTTCACCTCTGACGTGCCGGGTCCAGGTCCGCGGTCTGCTGATGTGAGGGCAGGCCGGCGACGGCCCGGACCATGTGACTCATGTGATCGCGGCGACCGGGGCGACGGGCCAGGATCCACCGGCTCTTCGGGTGGCCGAACACGAGCGGCGCCGAACCACCGGAAGGCACGACGCCGGAGAGGCTGCGTGAAGAAGCGAGCTGGTGAGCACGGA
Organism: Streptomyces sp. NEAU-W12; assembly: GCF_026242095.1. Classification (NCBI taxonomy): domain Bacteria; kingdom Bacillati; phylum Actinomycetota; class Actinomycetes; order Kitasatosporales; family Streptomycetaceae; genus Streptomyces; species Streptomyces sp. NEAU-W12. Next base: position 16,594 of record NZ_JAPJDM010000030.1, on the reverse strand, counting down.
CAGCGGCCCCTCCGCGTCTTCGTGCTGGACCGTGAAGCCCTGTCCCTTGCGGTGCGCGGCGACCGGAAGAGATCGCCTGGCTCGACCTCGCGGCACGCGGGGAAACCGAGGTGGTGACGTCCCCGATGACACTGGTCGAGGCGTACGACGGCAGAACGACCGAGCAGCGCTGGGACTGGGTCCTGTCCCGGCTCCAGGTCGTCGACATCGGGAAGGACGAGGCCCGCCAGGCACGCCGGCTCCTGGCCGGCGCCGAGTTGCACGGCCACAAGTACGCGATCGACGCCGTGCTCGCCGTCATCGCGCGACAGCAGGAGGGACAGGTCACCGCCTTCGCCTCGGACGTCGACGACCTGGAGAGACTGGTGCCGGACACGGTCGTCGTCAAGAAGGTGTGACCCGATCCGCTCCGGTCTCAGCAGGACGCCGGGGATCCGCCGCCAGGCACCGGGACGTGTTGTTCCGAGCGCGTGCACCGGTCGGCGGGATCGGACGTGCGCAGTCCGGGACGACCGGCCGAGCAAGGTCGCGCGGCGACCGGGCGGGGTGTCCGCCACCACCGGTCCCGGCCGGTTCACACGGTGGTGCTTCCTGCCCGGCTGGTCCGGACGGGTGAAGCATCGAGGGGGCGGGCACTCATCGTGGCGAGACCGCCGCGGCTGCCCCGCCCTCACGTCTCCGGCGCTGTCCGGCCGGTGCCGGTGCCGGTGTCGATGAGGATCTGTTCGGCCTGGGTGACGTTGTCGGCGCGGACGGCTTCGGCCATCGCGGCACGTGCCGCGTCCGGCCTCGCATGGGGCGGGACCACGAGCAGCGAGAAGTGGTCCTGATCGCCCCGGGTGACCAGGACGGTGTCGTCGCCGACCGGGAAGGAGTCGATGTGCACGACGCGGTCGTCGATGACCAGCCTCGTCGGCAGTCCTTCCCAGGCTCCGGCGTCCAGGCCGACGCGTGTGACCGGGCCGAGGTGTTCGGTCAGCGCGGTGATCAGGGCGGGGAGCTCCGCGGCGATGTCCCGGGAACGCGGCCACCACGCCCCGTCGAGAACGCCCCGGCGGTCATGCGTCGTCTCCAGCCGTACGACAGCCGTCCCGGGCTGCACGACCTGGTGGACGGTGTCCGGCAGCAGCCTGGTCACCCGTGGGGAGCCGGATTCGGGCATCGCACTCGCCTGCCTGCCTGTGAGGAAAACTGTGCGGCTTCCTCGTTTCACCGTACTCCGCGGCCCACAGCGGCCGGAAAGCCCGCCGGTCGCGCCGGGGGCCGCGGGGCGTGCCGGGGTGGTGCGGACTCACCGGGAGCACTTCGCACGCCGGCTCCGATGCCGGTGTCGTTCCCGGCGGACGCGGCGGACGGCGCCACCGGCCGGCTGTCCCTGCGCAGAGGTCCGCAGACGGGTTCGCGCGAGGTCCGCGGCCACCTCTCGTCCACTGCTACGGGCTGTTCCCTCCTGTTCCCTCCAGGGCCCCGACCGCGCGCCTCGCGCCGGCTCGCGCCGCCTCGCGCCGAAAGGGGCCGGTTCGGGCACCTGCGGGCGAAGAGCCCTCGTTTCCGCCACCGTCCTTCCGCGCGCTCCGAGTCGGGGCGGGACGGATCGCGTGGCCACCTCGTTGACACGGGCCGTTGCCGGACGTTGACTGGCAGCACGGTGCAGGGCCGTGCCACTGCGGACCACACGGCGGGGCGTTCCGCCTTCCCTCCTCGCCCGGACTCCGCGGGAACCCGCCTGCCGGACGACTTCGAGGTCGGCCACGACCGTTTCACGGACCATCAGGAACAGGGCGCAGACGACGAAGGGCGGGATCACGGAAGAGCCCGGCCGGGTCACCCGCGCCGGGCGACTGCGGCACCGGGGCAGGATCGACCGAGCCTCCGGAAGCCTGGAACAGGTCGTCGAGAAGACCAAGGACGCCTTCGGGCAGGACGGAAGCGGCATTCGATGATGTACGACCAGACTCGCGCCCAGCAGCCCGCGGACCAGCCCTCGGGCCCCGCCGAGCGCCGCAGCCCGGCCCCGAAGCCGCTGCTGCCGTCGGACGGGCAGGACAAGGTCGTCCAGCGGCTCCGGCACGCCCTCAACACCTTCGCCGACACCCCCCGCGAGGCGCTGGAAGAGGCCGAGAGCGCCTATGACGAAGTCACCGCCCAGCTCGTGGACGCCCTCGCAGAACGGCGGCGTGTCCTGCGCGCAGAGTGGCAGGACGGGGATCCCGGGGCACAGCCCGAGGAACTCAGGCTCGCACTGAGGCAGTACCGGGAGATCATCCAGCGACTGCTTCACGTCTAGCTCCAGGTCCAGGCCCGGGCGGCCGCTGCTCCGCGCTGCGGCGGAGCGCGGAGTAGTGTGGACGGTACCGAGGGTATTTCGTGCACCGGCTTCCACGCCGGGTCGTTCTCGGCGAACGATGAAACCCGGGCCGCCGCAGAAGCGGCCCGGAGACGGGTCCGCATCATGTCGGCGACCTTGTACCCGACCCTGCCGCACCCCGAGCCGGTCGCAGCCCCGGCCGCGCGCCTCGCCCTGAAGACCGACGGCACGTCCCGTGGTCTCCTGGACGGCGCCTGGTGGCCCCGCTCCCGGGACCTGCTGAGCGAACTGCCCGCGCTGACCGATGTGTTGGACCCCTTGTGGGGCCGCATCACCCGCATCGCCGTCAACCCGAAGTACTGGCCGGTCGTCCCCCGCGGGGTTCCCGTGCACGGCCACCTCGTCAAGGTCGGCTGGTTCACCCGGGAAATCGACCCGCACAAGCTGCTGCTGCTCTCCTACCGCACCGGACGCTGGGACCTGCTGGTCGTCCCGCCCGGGACCGGAGCGGAGTCGGCGGCCCGGCTGATGGCTGCCGCGTCCGACTGCGACGGCCCGCCCCTGACCGCGGGCGAGCTCATCGCCGCGGACGAGGCCCGGCACGGCGTTCCCGCGACCGACGGGTCACTGGACCCTGACGAGTCGTGGGAGTACGAGGGCGGCGCCTCCGCGATGCCCGCGACGCCTGCACTGCTCGTGATGCCCGCGGTGTCCACGGCCGTTCCGGAACAGACCGGTCCGCCCGGTGGGGCCAGTCGTCCGATCACCGGTATGTGAGGTGGCTGCCATGAACGCCCTCCTGACCGTCGCCGCCGTCCTGGTTCTCATCGCGGTGGGGGCATACGTGCTCCACCGGATCAACGTCCAGCACGCCCACAGGATCGCCGTGCACCGGTACAGCACCGCCCGGCCCGGCCGCCTCGGCCACGGCCGCGGCGCACCGCGGCCCCCGTGGGGACCGGACCGGTCCGAGTCGCCGACCGGCGGCGAACGGCGGGACCACCGCGACGGGAGCCGAGGCCGCTTCCCGTCGCGCCGCCGTACCACTCCCCCCAGGTGAACAGCCGGTTCCCAGCACTGTGCCGTCGACTGCGCGAGGAACGGCCGGCCCCATGAAGCGAGGCGTCATGACCCTTCCGCGGCTGACCGTCCACCGGCACGACCGGGGGGCGCGGGCGCTGATCACCCTGTCCGGTGAGATAGACCTCGACTCCGCGCCGTTGGTGCGCACGTCCCTGGAAGGGTGCCTGCGGGACGGCATCCGCACCATCGACGTCGACCTCACCTCCGTCACCTTCTGCGACTGCAGCGGACTCAGCGCCTTCCTCCACGCCGCGCGGCAGACCACCGTGGCCGGTGGGACCTTGCAGCTGCGCCACCCGCCGACGACGCTGGCTCGGATCATCGACCTCGCCGGTTGCGGGTTCCTGCTCCTCGGCCTTCCGCTCGGCCACCCGCCACCGCCTCTCGACGACCCCCCGGCCGCGCCCCCTCCAGCCCCGCCGCACCGGTCCGTCCCGCTTGCGCGTGTTCCGTCGGTCGATGCGCCATGACGGCCGCACCCGGGCGGGGGCATTCACGGAGGCCGGGGAACGGCGAGTCCTCCGCCATGGCGATCACCATGGCGATCGCCGAGACGGACGACATGGGGGACGCGCCTTCGGGTTCCCGGTACGCGGCGACGGCTCCTGAAGGCTCGGCGTGGTTCAGTTCGCGCGGCGGGCGGCCCAGACGGTGCGTTCGGTGCGGACCATGAGGTCGGTGCGGCGCAGGATGCTGTGGGGGCCGGTGGTGTCGAGGAGCTGGTCGAGAGCGGTGAGGTCCTCGGGGGAGAGCGCTTCGGCCGCGGCACTGCGGACGCGTTGCAGGGCGGCCAGGGCGTAGCGGCCGATCGCCTCGGTGCGGGACCCCTCGGTGCGGGACCTCTCGGTGCGGGAGCCCTCGATGTTCACCGCGATGGTGCGTTCACCTTCGAGGGTGAATCCGGCCGCGGTGAGCATCGGCCCCCAGTCGGCACCGCGGTGGGGCACGTGTTCGGCGTGGAAGTGCTCGGTCGCGGCGTGGCCGCGGTCCTCCAGGCCGGGCCGGTTCCCGGGTGCGTTTTCGGGCAGGAAGCGGGGAAGGCCGGCCAGCTCGACGACGGCGAACAGACCGCCGGGCGCGAGCACGTCGTGGACGGTGCGCAGGGCGTGGCCGGGGTCGGCCATGTGGTGCATCGATGCGGAGGCCCATACGAGACCGGGTGTGCCGAGGTGGGGCCAGTCGGCGGCGTCGAGGTCGGCCTGCACGGTGCGCACGCGCTCCTGCACTCCTCCGGCGCGCGCCTTCTCCCGCAGGCGGTGAAGGTGTTCGGCCGAGGAGTCGACGGCGGTGACGTGCGCTTCGGGGAAGCGGTCGAGGAGGGCGAAGGTGCCGGCGCCGGTGCCGCAGCCCAGGTCCACGATCTCGCGTGGGGCCGCCTCGACGGGCAGCCATGAGGTGATGGCGGCGATGTGCTCGGCGAGGACTTCCGCGTCCAGGTCGAGGATCTCCGTCTGGCTGTCGGAGCCGGTGCCAGAGCCGGAGCCAGGAGCGGAGGCGGGGGCGCGCCGGAGGACCTGGTGACCGTGGTCGCCGTGGTGACCGTGGTCGCCGTGGGACGCGCCGTGGTGGGGAGTGTGCGGGTATGTGTGGGTCATGGCCCCACGCTAGGACGGCCATGCGCGTGCGGCACGATCGCTTTCGGTATACGCAAGAAGGTGTCCGCTCGGGGTGCCGGACACGCAAGACACCCACCGCGGCGCGGACTCACGCGCAGGCGCCGCCTACGCCTCAGTCGCCGTCGGAGCCCTTGCCGACGATGTCGCGCTGGTGGCCGCGGCGGGCGTCGCGGTCGAAGATGCCCAGGATCTCGCACGGGCCGCCCTCGGCGCCGATGGCGTGCGGCAGCATGGTGGGGAACTCCGCGGCCTGGTGGGTCTCGACGCGGAAGCGGCGGTGGCCCAGCATCAGGATCGCGGTGCCGGAGAGGACGACGAGCCATTCGCGGCCGGGGTGGGCACGCATGCGTGAGAGGTCGCCGGGGGGCGGTTCGGTCATGCGCTGACGCATGACGGTCATGCCGGGATCGGCCTTTACGGGCCAGCGCATCAGGCCGTGGGCGGCGTCGATCATCGGGCTGGTGACGACGTCGTCGGAGGCGGTCTCCACCAGCTGGTCCAGGGACGTGCCCAGGACTCGGGCGAGGACGACCAGCTGGTCCAGCGCGAGACGACGCCGGCCGTTCTCGATGCGGGAGAGCGTGGACTGGCTGACGTTGGCGCGGGCGGCCAGTTCCTCCAGGGACCAGCCCTGTGCCACACGCAGGGCCCGGATCCGTTTGCGTACCAGGCTGTCCAGCTCGCCATCATCTTGCGTCATGGGCAACATCGTATGCCTTTGGTGCAAAGCATGGTTACGGTCCTTGCGAGTGGTCCGGCGCCGAACCGACGGGGCCACACCCCAGGACGCCAGCGGCGCCCCACCTGCGGGCCGCGCCGGCCCACCACCTCATCCGCCCGACGACCGGCCCTGCCCAGCGCTGCCCCGCATGCCCCGGCATCGATCCCGCACGCCCTTTTCGAGAGGAATCCGAGGAATCCATGAGCGCGAACGCGAGTACACACCAGCCTCCGCAGGTGACGGCCGCCGGCGGGAGTGGCGGGGGCGCGCCGGACGCGCGTCAGCTGCGCACGATCCTGGTCGCCGTCTCGATCGCGCTGATGGCCGTCATCGCGTCGGTGTCCGGACTGAACGTCGCCCAGACCCACATGGCCGTCGAGTTCGGCGCCTCGCAGAACACGGTCCTGTGGATCATCAACATCTACACCCTCGCCCTGGCCGCGCTGCTGCTGCCGCTCGGCGCCATCGGTGACCGCCTGGGCCGCAAGCCCATGCTGATCGCCGGACTTGCCGTCTTCGGCGTCGCGAGCATCGCGGCGGGACTGGCCCCCACCTCCGAGGTGATGCTCGCCGCACGCGTGGCCAGTGGTGTCGGTGCGGCGATGATCATGCCCATCACTCTTGCCGTCATCACCTCCACGTTCCCCGAGGAGCGGCGCGGCCATGCGATCGGCGTGTGGACCGGTGTCGCCGGGGGCGGCGGCATCCTGGGCATGTTCCTCTCCGCCCTCCTCGTCGACGTCGCGGACTGGCGGTGGCTGTTCGTCCTGCCGGTGGTCCTGGTGGTCGTCGCCCTGGCCATGACGCTGAGGTCGGTTCCCAACTCCCGCGAGAGGTCGGCCCACGCCTTCGACACCGTCGGCGCACTGTTGTCGGCCGTCGCGGTGGTCGGGCTCATCTTCGTCCTGCAGGAGGGGCCGGAGCGGGGCTGGAGTGCCGTCGCGACCCTGATCAGCCTTGCTGCCGGCCTCGCCGCCGGGGCCGGCTTCGTGGCCTGGGAACTGCGCCGCCGGGACGCCTCTCTGCTGGACGTGCGCCTGTTCCGTGAGCGCGGCCTCGCCGGCGGCTCGATCACCCTGCTGGTGGTCTTCGGTGTCCAGGCGGGTATCGCCGTGGTCCTCTTTCCGTTCTTCCAGGCCGTGCTCGGCTGGTCGGGCCTGCTCTCCACGGTGGCGCTGATGCCCATGGCCCTCATGATGATGACGGCCTCCGGCCTGGCCTCCAAGCTCGCCTCACGTATCGGCGCCCGCTCGACCATGACCGCGGGAATCGCGCTGGCCGGCGTCGGCCTGGCGCTCATGGCCCTGTTCGTCTCCGTCGACGGCGGTTACGTGTCCGTCCTGCCCGGCATGCTCGCCATGGGCATCGGCATGGGCCTGTCGATGACGCCTTCCACCGAGACCATCACCGGCTCCCTGCCGCGCGAGAAGCAGGGCGTCGCCTCCGCCCTCAACGACGTCACCCGTGAGTTCGGCACCGCGCTCGGGGTCGCGCTGCTCGGCGCGCTCGTGTCCGCCGGCTACCGCAGCGCTGTCGACGGCAGGCTGGACGGCATCCCCCGGGGGGCCGCGGACACCGCCCGGGAAGGCATCGCCAACGCCGTCGAGGCCGCGGGCGGTGCGGGCCCGCACACACCGGACCTGATCCACGCCGCCCAGCAGTCCTTCGTCGACGGATGGCAGCAGGCCATGTGGGCAGGCGTCGCCGTCCTGGGCGTGCTGTTCGTCCACATCGCGCTGCGCGGACCGAAGAACCCCACCACCCCCACCCCCGTACCCGCAGCCGTGGCCGCGCCGGACGACGCGGAGGCCGCCGGAACCGTCGGCGCCCGGCGCCCGGTGACCGGTGACCGGTGACCGGTGACCGGTGACCGGTGACCGCGGCAAGGGTCGGACGACGCCACGCCGGTTCCGAGACCTCCCCCTGCGACACACTGCGCCGCGCCCCTCCCACCGGACCCCACCGGACCCCACCGGACCCCACTCGGCCCCACCGGGCCCTCGTCCCCGAGGGCCCGGTCTGCCGCCGGCCCCGATCCCGCTTCGGCGGAGGCCGTGGGTGGACATGCCGAGGGACCGTGCACGCCTCCTCCGGCGTGGATCAACCTGCCGGTCGAGGCGGCTCTTTCCCGTCCCGGTCCCTCTCGGCAGGCGCACCTCCGTCCGGGCCGGGTTTCTCGGTGGTGGCCGACTCCGGTGGCGAGGCCGCCTTCTCGTCCGGACCGGCGGGCACCGGGTGCGGCGGAGGGGGCCGGAGCAGGCTGAGGGCCACGGAACCGGCCAGGATGACGACGATGACCGCGAGGCTGACCGGTGAGGGGATCTCGGGAACGCTGGTGCTGATCGTCTTGTGGGCCGCCTGCAGGACGAGCTTGACGCCGATGAAGGCGAGGATGATCGCGAGGCCCTTGCTCAGGTAGTGGAACCGGTCCAGGAGCCCTGAGAGGAGGAAGTAGAGGGCCCGCAGCCCGAGAATGGCGAACGCGTTGCTGGTGTAGACGATGAAGGCGTCGTCGCTGACGGCGAGAACGGCGGGAACGCTGTCGACGGCGAAGATCAGGTCGGCCGCCTCGATGGCGGCCACCACCGCCAGGAGCGGGGTGGCCACGCGTTTGCCGGCTTCCTTGACGAAGAACTTCGTGCCGGCGTACTCGTCGCGGACCGGCATCATCTTGCGGAGCATCCGTACGGCGAAGCTCCTGCCCGGGTCGAAGCTCTCCTCCTCGCCCTTGAGGAGCTTGTAGGTGCTGTAGAAGAGCACGGCGGCGAAGGCGAAGAGCACGACGGTGAAGCGGCTGACCACGGCGACGCCGAGGGTGAGGAAGATCCCTCGGAAGATCAGGGCGCCCATGACACCGAAGAACAGCACACGGTGCTGGTAGGCGCGGGGCACCTTGAAGTACGCGAAGATCACGGCGAAGACGAAGAGGTTGTCGACCGACAGGCTCTTCTCCAGGAGCCACGCGGTGGTGTACTCCGTGCCCGCCGTCGTGCCGAGAACCAGGAAGACGACCACACCGAAGATCAGGGCGAGGCCCACCCACAGGGCGCTCCAGGCACCGGCCTCCTTGAAGCCGATGACGTGCGCGGTGCGATGGGCCAGCAGGTCCACCACCAGCGACACCACCACGGTCGCGGCGAACGCCAGCCACAGCCAAAGCGGGACATCAAGCACACCAGTCACCCCTCAGCGGCCCACGCCGACGCACGGGGCCCGTTTACCGCATTCTGCGCCCATTCGTGTGCTCAAGCGATCCAGGAGACAGGATCGGCTTCCCTCCCGCCCCTCTTCGGCATACCGCCTGATGTCGGGACCGATGCCGTGCGGGCGGCGGTCGTCCCGACGGCCATGCGGGCGGCGGCCGTTCCGACGGCCGTGCGGGCGGCGGGCCTCGTCCACGCCCCGCTCAGCACACAACCCCCTACTCATACGTCTCCTTCCAGCGGACGCGGTGCCTTCGGTCGCCCTGTCCCGCGCCGTTGACCGCGGCGAGGGACAGGAGTGGGACGCCGTTGTTCCACAGGCCGAGGTGGTCCCGGTGGACCGCGATGACGTCGTTCTGCACGGCGGTCCGCTCGGACGGCGCGGTGAAGTACGTGGTCGTCACGAAGATCGCGACATCGACCTTGAAGTGGACCCTCGCGCCCAGGAGGTCTCGGACCTCACGGCTCGGGATCCTGCCCTTCGGCGAGTAGCGCTTGCACTGGATCACCATGCTCCGGCCGTCGGGCAGGCGCCCCAGCACGTCCGCGCCGTTGTCGTGCGAGCCGCCCACCCGGCGCACCTCGGTGCAGCCGTCACGCCGGCACAGCTCCACGACGAAGTCCTCGAACCGGCCTCCCGACATCGCGTCCACCTCGGCGAGCGAGCGACGGCCCGCCTTCAGGGCCTCCTCCTCCCGCCACCGGCCGTCCCGCTCCCTGAGCAGCCGATGCGTACGCCACAGCCGCCACCCGCCGACGCCGCCCCCGACGAGCACGAGTCCGCCGACGACGTACGGCCAGATCGTCTGCCAGAACACGATCAGCGGGACGAGACAGCCGACGCAGGCCACAGCGCCTGCCCCGATCGCCTTGAGACGCCTCTCCCGGCGCTTCCTCGCCGCCGATCGCCTTCGTCTCCGTGGCGTCGTCGTCATCCGACCCCTCCCCCTGAGCCCTGGAAGCAGTTTCGACAGCTCAGCGGGGATCGGTAAGAGGGCGGATCGGCCAGTGGCCGATGTCGGCCGGTTCCCGGCAGCGTCACCACGGTGGTTGCGGGCCTGCGGTGCCCGCCCGGCCAGCCGTTGAGATCGTGAACGTGGATCACTTTGTGCACGATGAGCAGGAGACGCACGATCTCGGTCACGGGCCGAGGAACGTTCTCGTCGAGCAGCAGTTTCAAGCGAGGGCCTGCCGGGGCTCGCTGCTGCCGCAGCTGTCGACGTGCTCGCTGAAGTCAGCCGCGGCGCGAGCGGCCTGAGCAGGCACTCCCGGGGAGAACTCACCGATCTGGCTTCCGTGCCGCACAAGACGTCGACGTGGGGCGACCTCCGGCCGGGGGCCGGGGTCTCGGCCGGGGGCCGGGGTCTCCCCTGGGGAGAGGGGCCCTTCGGTTCGTTGGCCGTCGGGCGCCCCGGTAATTCGGTGGCGCACATCGAACAGTGTCCGCACGCTGTCACCGTGGCAGAACCCAAGCACCGGATCCGCGCCCGCCATACCGCTTCCACGATCACCGTCCATCAGGCATACATGCCGGAGATCGGCCGGCCCGCGGCCCGGGAGGGCCGCTTCCCGGCGAAGTGGCAGCGGGACCGGATGACGTGGATCAAGCCGTCCTTCCTCTGGATGATGTACCGCTGCGGGTGGGGCACCAAGGAGGGGCAGGAAACCGTTCTCGCCGTCGAGATCACCCGCGAGGGCTTCGAGTGGGCACTGGCGAACGGCTGCCTGTCCCACTACGAGCGTGGACTGCACTCGGACCGGGCTTCCTGGAAGCGGCAGTTGCAGCGGGCCCCGGCCCGCGTCCAGTGGGACCCCGAGCGCGATCTGCGCCTGCAACCCCTTCCCCACCGTTCGCTCCAGCTCGGGCTCGCCGGTGAGGCCGCCCGCCGCTACGCGGACGAGTGGACGGTCTCCATCACCGACGTCACCGGCCTCGCGCACGAGATCCACGGGCACGTGCAGGGCGGCGACCTGGAGGCCGCGCGGCGGCTCCTTCCGCGGGAAACCCCCTACCCCGTGCCCGACGGCCTCCTGGATCACCTGCGCCCACCGGTGCAGTCACCGGTCGAGACGTCCTCGTAGCGGGGGCAGTCCAGAGAAACGTCCGCCCAGACCGTCTTGCCGACGGGGTGGCGGGGGGCTGTGCCCCAGCGTTGGGTCAGGGCGTCGACCAGGAGGAGGCCTCGGCCCGATTCGCCCTCCGGCGGCGTGGTGGGCAGGGTCTCGGGGGGTCGCTTCGTCGCGTTGGCGTCGGCCACCTCGATGCGGACCACGTCCGCCGTCGCGTCCAGGGTGAGGCGGACGGCGAAGTCGCGCCCCGGGGTGCGGGCATGCTGTACGGCGTTCGCCGCGAGTTCCGCCACGACGAGCGCGACCGCGCACGACTGGTCCGACTCCGGCGGAAACCCCCACTCCCCCATCGCCTGTACCGCGTGGCCCCGGGCCTGCCGCGCACCTCGCGGCGAGGACGTGAACTGCGCCGACAGGGTGCGGGGTTCGTCGGGCGGAGTGGTGGCGGTCGGCTTGGGCGGCTCTGTCAGCACGGGTCTGTCCTTCGGTGTACGTCGGTGCGGTGCTCCTCTCCGGCGGAACCGGAGAGGTCTCGCTCGGTGCGCGAGTTGTCACGTTCCGTACCCAAGAATCGGGGCGTCGCCCTACGCTCGAAAGGTGACACAGCATTACGTATGGGTCCGTAAAGAAAGGGAGTGACGCCTTGGCCAACGCCATCGGCCCCAGCGCGTCGATGGCCGCCCTGTTCGGCTCGCGGGTGCGCAGGCTCCGCACGGCCGCCGGACCGACCCAGGCCGAACTCGGCTCCAGGACACACGTGGTGAGCACCCGGATCACGCAGATCGAGCGGGCGTCCGGGGCGAAGCCGACCCTGGAGTTGGCCCGTGCGCTGGACGCCGTCCTCGGTGGGGACGACCTGTTGGTCGAGTTGTGGCCGTACGGGTACCGGGAGGCGAGGCGTTTCCGGACTGGTCACGGAAGTTCATGGAGTACTCGGGGCGGGCGGTGGCCGTCAGGCAGTACGCGGCTCATGTGGTGCCGGGCCTGTTGCAGACGGAGGACTACGCGTATGCCGTTCTCAGCCTGGACGCCCTGTTGGACGGTGAAGATCAGTTGGAAGAACGTGTGTAGCCCGTATGGGACGGCAGGACCGGCTGAGTTCACCCGGCAGGCCGGAACTGTACGTGATCCTGGATGAAGCGGTGCTGAGGCGACCGATCGGCAGCCATGCCGTGATGCGGAAGCAGTTGGAGCGGCTCCTCGACGCGGCATCGGTACGTCACATCACCGTGCAGGTGTTGCCGTTCGATCAGGGCGGACACGAGGCAACGGGCGGCTCACTGACGATTCCGACTCTTCCGGACGGCTCGGAGGTCGCCTACACAGAGGGTTCGGACTACGGCCAACTCATCGAAGAAACGGTCAACGTCACCCGCTACAAGGTGATTTACGGTCGGTTGCGGGCGACAGCCCTGCCCCCGCTCATGTCGCTCGACATGATCCGGTCCACGATGGAGGGCAACTACCGTGGCTCGAATCTCCCGTCCCGATCTGAACGACGCCGACTGGCGCAGCAGCAGCTACAGCAACCAGGCCGGCGGCGACTGCGTGGAGGTGGCCCACGGGTTCCGGACCCTCGTCCCCGTCCGTGACGGCAAAGACCCGCACGGACCGACACTGTGCTTCGCAAACGCCCCCTGGGCCGCGTCACAAGCGAGTGGAAGGCCGGCGGGCAGCTCCGTCCCTGAGGTGGCCGGGGTCCGGTCGGCGTCCGGCTGGCGGGGTCACCGGGCCCTTGTCCGCGAGGGTCCGGTGGGCCGCTGACCTCCATAAAGAACCGGGGGAAAGAACTACCCGCCCACCCACCCTCCCCGCCGGAAAGCCCGCGTCACTCGTCCGGGTGGCCGGCTTGCAGGGGCGGGATACGGGCGGTTACGTTCACCGCGAGAAGCGCGTTCAGTGCGACAACCGCAAACAGATACGGCCCCCGATCGGGACGGGCATCCCGGACGAGGGCCTGACCGATCAGGAAGCAGTACCTTCCCAATGGCTGACTCGCAGTCTAACGCGCGCCTGCGCGCCGACGCCGGAGCTCCGATCTCCGGCGGCCCGGCCGTGCTGCCCTTCCAGACCTGCGACGGCTGCGAGCGCGCCTTCCGCGCACCCGAGCCCGGACACTGCCGGGACTGCCGACGACGCGAGGAGTGGCTGCCCGCCGCTGCCTGAGTCGACGGCTCAGGACACGTGGCCTGCCCCGCCCGTCCTCCGTGACCGCGCGGCAACCCGGTGGCGCGTTCCAGGACCTTGACCGGTACCGGGGTGGACAGGCCTGCCCGGCAGTGGACCTGTTCACGAGGGCAGACGGATGCCGGGGAGGGTCAGTGCATGCCGCGTTCCTCCAGGGCTGTCTTCAGGCTGCGCAGGGCGTAGTAGACGCGGGACTTGACCGTGCCCTGGGGGACGCCGAGGGTGACGGCCGCCTGCTGGGTGGTGCGGTCGGCGAAGAAGGTGGCCTCCAGGACCTCGCGGTGTGCGGGGGTCAGGGCCTGGAGGGCGTCGTGCAGGACGATGGACGACAGCATCTGTTCGATGTCGTCGGCCTCGGCGCCCAGTTCGGTCAGCCAGGTCGCGCCGCCTATCTCCAGCGGGCGGGCCATCTTCGTACGGTGTGCGTCGATCACGATGTTGCGGGCGACGCGGAACATCCAGGGGCGTACGGCCATCCCCTCGCCGTCCGCCAGGTTCTGCTTGTTCCAGCAGCGCAGCAGCGTCTCCTGGATGACGTCCTCCGTGCGGTGGGTGTCTCCGCCCAGCATGCGCAGCACGTACGAGTAGAGGGCCGGTCCGTGCTCCAGGTAGAGGTCCCGCAGGGCCCGTTCCTCGGGGGATACCGCGCTCGCCGACCCGATCACCGTCACGTTCATGGTGTGCTCCCGCTCCTGCTCCTTGGGATGGCCGGCCCCAGTCGTGGGGATTGGAGCCGGGGCCTCCGGGGAAGGGAGTGTTCCTAGGGGTGTTCCATGTTCGTTTGACGTTCGATTTACGGCTCGTACAACGCCTGTGGGGCCACCCCGTGCAACGGGGTCGCCTGGGCGGTGGAGCAGGCCGGTTCGCGGGCCGGTTCCCGGGTCAGACGTAGGCCGACAGATCCTCCATCTGGGTGCGGACCCGGTGGGCCAGCTGCTCGTCCGCGGCGGAGAGGCGGCCGCTGCTGTGCAACCTGCCCCACATGTGCAGCAGTTCGTTCCCGTGGATCTCCGCTGCCCTGTCGTCCTCCAGCCGCTGCCACGCGGCCGCCGCCCTCGCCACCGCCGCCGGTGCCTGCGGGTCGCCGGCCCCGCACAGGATGCGGGCCACCGACAGGGCCAGCACCGTGGCCTCCCGGTGGTCCCCGCGCAGGTGCGCCAGGTACGCCTCCATCGCCCGCGCCTCCAGCGCGTCCGGGTGCTCCGTGCCCGCCGAACTCGTCAGACGCTCGCGCAGCGCGGTCGCCTCGGCCGACGCCTCCTCCAGCCGGCCCGTGGTCGCCAGCGCGTTGATGCGCGTGATCTGCTCCGCCAGCTCCGTCGGGAGGGAGCGGGACGGAGGGGGAGGAGGCGGCGCCGGGGCGGGAGCGGGAGGAAGCGCCGGGGCGGGAGCGGGGGGTGCCGTTGCGGCGGCTCGGGCCCGGGCGACCGCCAGGGCTATGGCGGAGGTGGGGGCAGGGGCGGGGGCGGAGGCAGGGGCGGGGACAAGGGTGGGCGCGGGGGCAGAGGCAGGAGCAGGAGCAGGGACGGTAGTGGGGGCAGGGGCGGGCGCGGGGACAGGGGCGGGGACGGTAGTGGGCGTGGGCGCGGGAGTGGGGAGTGGCTGCGGCTCAGGGGACCGGTGCGCGGGGTCCGTCGGGTCGAGGACCCGGCTGGAACCGTCGGGGGACACCTCCAGGACGAAGTGGGACCCGCCCGGGCCGTCGTTCACCGTTGCCCCGACCGCCGCCGCGCGCTGCTCCGCGTACTGCTGCAACCGGTCCAGTACGGCCTCGTGCACGGACTGGCCCGGCGCGGGCGCCAGAGGCTCTCCGTTGATCTCGGCGAGCCCTTCGCCCGAGATCCGCACCTCGAAGTGGGCCATGGCTGCTGTCCTCCTCCTCGTTGTTCTCATTCGGCGGGGGTGGTGGATGGGGAAGGCGACGGGGAAGCGGAGGGCGAGCCCGTCGGGTCCGGGTCCATGCCCGGGGTGACGCCCGGGGTGGAGCCGGCGGGCGGGGCGGCCACGCCCTCGTACTTGGCGAACTGGGCGCGGATGGCGAGGACGTAGCCCTGGGCCTCGTTCGTCTGCGGCACCCCCTTGGCCGCGCGGACGGCGTCCATCCCCACGTGGTAGCCGGCCAGGGCGAGGTCCAGGACGCTGCCGGTGGCCTCGTTCGCGTCGATCATCTGCTGGGCCTCTTCGGCGAGGTCGCACAGGTAACGGCCCTGCGCCATGATCGAGTCCTCCGCGTCCAGCGCCGAGGTCTCGTCGTTGTCGTCGTCGTCCTCGCCGTACTCGTCGAAGATCTCGGGCGGCAGCTGCGAGATGCCCTCCTCGCCGTTCTCGCCGACGAGCGTCTCGTTGAAGCCGGACTCCCGCTCGAGCTGGGAGGCGATGACGATCGGGCCGATCGCGTCGCACAGTTCGCCGGCCTCCTCGATCGGGTCGGCCAGGTCCTCGGGCACCGTCGAGGTGTCCAGCTCTCCCCGGCCGTCGCCGTTGAAGATGGCGATCACCTCGTCCGCGTCGTCCTCACTGGCGGAGCCTCCGTCGCCGCCACCACCCGAGAACAGCAGGATCAGCGCGATGAGCGGGGCCAGCAGCACCCCGAACCCACCGATGATGATGATGACGACCAGGGCACCGAGCAGGGCGAGCGGCGACAGCAGGCAGCCGCAGCCGGTGCCTGCTGCGATGGTGTTCCTGACGGCGGTGGAGGTTCCGCCCTCCCCGCTCTCTCCCGTGCCCGCGCTCATGCGTGCCCGCCTTCTTCCTCTCACCTTGAACCGCGACGGCCGAACGGCCCGTTGTGCTGTCGACGGGCTCGAAAGATCCAAACGGGCCCCGGCGCGAATAAGTTCAAACCCGTGGAAATCAGATGAGCCAGAGCAGCCGAAGCACGAGCGGAGAAGGGGGCGGAGCGCACATGGGCACTCCTCCGGCAACGCCGTCGGGCCCGCAGTCGTGGGTACGAGGGCCGAAACCCGCGCGGCCGACGGCCCCGGCCGCCACACCGCCCGCCGCGGACGGCGGAGCCTCCGGTGCGGGTCAGGCTCCGGTACCCGGGGCTGCTGCGGGTCCGGGGAGCCCGGGTACCGGGCCGGCGACGGGGTACGGCGCGGGTACGGCAGTCCGGCCGGGGACGCCGGTCCAGCCCGGGGCTCCGGGGCAGGCCGGGACGCCGGTCCAGCCCGGGACATCGGGACAGCACCCTCAACCGGTGCAGCACCCTCAGCCGGGACAGCACATCCCGCCGGAGCAGCACTCCCAGGCCGGAGCAGCCGTGCACCCGGCACCTGTTCCGGCTCCCGCCCCGGTGTTCCCCGCGCCGTCTGCGGCGGCGGCCCCCGCGGCCGCGCCCGCCCCGCCCGCGTACGCGGCCGCGCCCGCCCCGCCCGCGCAGGCGGCGGCCCCCGCGCCCGCC